>JAYNJY010000133.1:0-8575 GCA_038110665.1 Rhodospirillaceae bacterium
AGTCTGGCTTGATGTCCATCTCGAGCATCGCCTTGCCGGCGTCGTCGGCGGTCACCTTGATGACCTCAATCAATTCGCGGAACGAGCGCGCCTGTGGATTGCGGATGATGATATCGCTGAGCAGGATCGGTTGCGACATGGTCCTGGTCCTCTCGATTTGCGGTTTCGGGTGTCAGTCCTGGACGCGCTGACGGTAGCGCGCGCGGTAGAGCAGCCGCCCGGTGCCGGAACCCGCGGGGTTCTCGAAGCCGGTGCGGCGATGCAAGACGTTGTTGGAGATGATGCCCTCGCCGGCGGCGAGCCGGTGTGTCAGCATCAGGGGATCGCCTTCTCCCAATAGTTCGCGCAGGAATTCGCGCGCCGCCGCCGTCGCGGCGTCGTCGCGCCAGACGGCCGAGCGCAGCCGGTGCGTGTAGCGCATCGCCAGGCGCCCGCCGATGACCGCCAACACCGGTCCGGTCTCGGCGCCGCGCTCGACGCCGGCCTCGGCCTCGTTGGCGGGGATGGTCAGGGTTTGCGGGTGCATCAGCGCGGCGACATAGGCCGGGTTGGCGTCGCGCAGCCGGATGTAGGCGATCTCGGGGTCGAGGAACTGGGCCTCGCCGCCGCTCTCGGCCGGGCGCACGCAATGCAGCAGCATGCCGAGCACCCATTGGCCGACCGGGTTGTAGTAGCCGTCCGTATGCCAGCTCAGCGGTTTGTTGGAATAGGGGATGTAGATGCCGCGCCGGCTTTCGGCCATGCCGGCGACGGCGAGCTCGGTGACGCCGTCCTCGCCGGTAAGCAGCGGACGTTCGATGTCGCCGAGGCCGAGGCGCGCCGCGAAAGCCAGCAGCCGCGCTTTGTCGAGTTCGCCCTCGGTCCGGTAGAAGGCCATGTTGTGGTTGCGGCAAAGCACCCGAATCGCGGCGGTTTCCGCCGCGCTCGGGCTGGCCGGATCGACGATGCGGACGACCAGTTCGCCGGCGTCGGCCGGCGCCTGGGCGAGCTTCCGCGCACGCCACGCCGAATAGGCGCCGTCGGCGGCGAGGTTGAACGGTGACGCGTCGCCGTCTAGGGCGCTGGCGCCTTGGGTTTCCGCGGGCACTGCCGGCATCCGTCTCGGGCCTCCTCCTCACGCCGTGACACAGGATAGCGCGTTGCTCCCGCTTCGGCACCTACCCCAGGTCAAGACAATTGGCCTCTTGATAATTTATAATTTTCGAATATGATGTTGTCCAGATCGCGAATTCCGACCCGGCCGCCGCAATAATAAACGCAATCGGCAGTAATGGGCCTTGCGGCGCAAACACAAACAGGGCGAAATTCGCCGAATGGCGAATTGCCGGCAATTTGGAGGGTGTACCGTGTCTGACAAGAAGCATGAAACCAAGCTCCTCGACCAGCTTGAGGACGGCCCCTGGCCGAGCTTTGTCAAGGGCTTGAAGCGTCTTCGCGATTCCGAGGGCAAGCAGTACGCGCCCATGATGAACGACCTTCTTGGCCAGCTCGAACACTCCTATGAGACCACGCGCGGCTACTGGAAGGGCGGCACGGTCAGCGTCTTCGGCTACGGCGGCGGTATCATCCCGCGCTTCTCCGAGGTCGCCAAGGACTACCCCGAATCGAAGGAATTCCATACGCTCCGCGTCATGCCGCCGGCCGGCATGCACTATTCGACCGACGTCTTGCGCAAGCTCTGCGACATCTGGGAACGGCACGGCTCCGGCCTGATCGCCTTCCATGGCCAGTCCGGCGACATCATGTTCCAGGGTGCGACCACGGAAAACGTCCAGCACGCCTTCGACGAGCTCAACGAGATCGGCTTCGACCTCGGCGGCGCTGGCCCGGCGCTGCGCACCTCCATGAGCTGCGTCGGCCACGCGCGCTGCGAGATGTCCAATTTCGACGAGGCGCGCGCGCTGCGCTCGGTGATCAACGAGTTCCTCGACGAGATGCACCGCCCGGCGCTTCCCTACAAGTTCAAGTTCAAGTTCTCGGGTTGCCCCAACGACTGCGTCAACGCCATCCACCGCGCCGACTTCGCCGTCATCGGCACCTGGCGCGACGACATGAAGGTCGACCAGAAAGAGGTCAAGGCCTACATCGACGAAGTCGGCCGCAAGTACATGATCGACAACGTCATCACGCGGTGCCCGACCAACGCCTTGAGCCTCAACGACGACGACACGCTCGACGTCGACAACTCGAGCTGCGTGCGTTGCATGCACTGCCTCAACGTCATGACCAAGGCGTTGTCGCCGGGTGACGACAAGGGCGTCTCGATCATGATCGGCGGCAAGCGCGCGCTGAAGATCGGCGATCTCATGGGCACCGTGATCGTGCCGTTCATGAAGCTCGAGTCGGACGAGGACTTCGAGCGTTTCGTCGAGTTCGCCGGCCGCATCATCGAGTTCTTCGCCGAAAACGCGCTCGAACACGAGCGCATCGGCGAGACCATCGACCGCATCGGCCTCTCCAACTTCCTGGAGGGCGTCGGTGTCGACATCGACCCGAATATGATCGCGCACCCGCGCACCAACCCCTACGTGCGCACCGACGACTTCGACGAGGCCGCCGAAGCGTGGCGCGAGCGCAAGAAGCACCGTGACGCCGGCGAGGACAACATCCGCGAGGACTTCGAGGCCGCCGAGTAAACGCCCCGATCCGCCATTCAATGAAACTGCGCCCGGCCGCCACTGCGGCGCCGGGCCCGAGGGAGAGCAGGAACCGCAGCCATGGCCGAAGCCGAAAAGAAGACCCCCCGTCGCCCCAAGGAAGTCGGTGTTCCCGATCCGATGCAGTACATGCATCCCAAGCTCAAGGCCAACTACGGCAATTGGGCGTGGCACGACCGCATGCGTCCGGGCGTGCTCCATCACGTGTCGAAAACCGGCGACGAGGTCTGGACCGTGCGCGCCGGCACGCAGCGCCAGATGGACGTCTACACCATCCGCAAGCTTTGCGACATCGGCGACCAGTTCGCCGAGGGCCATGTGCGCTTCACCACCCGCTCAAACATCGAGTTCATGCTGTCGAGCCAGGACAAGGTGCAGCCGCTGATCGACAAGCTCACCGAAGAAGGCTTCCCCGTCGGCGGCACCGGCAACTCGGTCTCCATGATCTCGCACACCCAGGGCTGGCTGCACTGCGACATCCCGGGTACCGACGCGTCCGGCGTCGTCAAGTCGCTGATGGACATGATGTACCAGGAGTTCATCAAGGAGGAGATGCCGAACCGCGTGCGCATCACCACGTCGTGCTGCCAGATCAACTGCGGCGGCCAGGGCGACATCGCCATCAACGTGCAGTACACCAAGCCGCCGGTCATCAACCACGACCTCGTCGCCAACGTCTGCGAGCGCCCGGCCGTGGTCGCGCGCTGCCCGGTCGCGGCGATCCGGCCCGCCATGGTCAACGGCAAGGCGACGCTCGAGGTCGACGAGAAGAAGTGCATCTGCTGCGGCGCCTGCTACCCGCCGTGCCCGCCGATGCAGATCAACAGCCGCGAGTCGACCAAGATCGCCATCTGGGTCGGCGGCAAGCACTCCAACGCGCGCTCCAAGCCGACCTTCCACAAGCTGGTGATGGCGAACCTGCCGAACAATCCGCCGCGCTGGCCCGAGGTCGAGGCCGTGGTCAAGAAGATCCTCTACGCCTACAAGGAAAACGCCCGCGACTGGGAGCGTCTCGGCGAGTGGATCGAGCGTATCGGCTGGCCCCGGTTCTTCGACCTGGTCGACATGCCGTTCACGCACCATCATCTCGACGACTACAGGGGCGCGCGTCAGTCTCTCAACGCGTCGGCGCATATCCACTTCTAGAGCCTGTCAATTTCTAAACCGGAGTTCAGAGGATGAAGATAGGGGTCCTCGTCAACGAAGGTCCGTTCACGCATCAGGCGTCGGATTCGGCCTATCACTTCACCAAGGCGGCCGTCGCAAAAGGCCACAAGGTGCTGCGCGTCTTCTTCTATTACGACGGCGTCAACAACGCCAACCGGCTCTCGGAACCGCAGTCCGACGACCGCAACCTGGTCAAGCTGTGGGGCGCGCTCGCCAAGGAACACGGCATCGACCTCGTGGTCTGTGTCGCCGCCGCCTTGCGCCGCGGCATCAAGGACGAGATCCTGGCGGAAGGCTTCCGCATCTCGGGCCTCGGCCAGTTGATCGAGCTCGGCATGGCCGCTGACCGCACGGTCGTATTCGGCGATTGAGGGGGAGGGCGTCATGAGCGAAGCCGCGGCAGTCGAATTCGACACCCAGGGGGTGAAGAAGAACTTCATGTTCGTCAACACCAAGGCCCCCTACGGCACCATCTACGCGCTGGAAGTGCTGGAGATGATCCTGATCTCGGCCGCCTTCGAGCAGCATGCCGTGATCGCCTTCGTCGACGACGGCGTGTTCCAGATCAAGAAGGGCCACAACACCAAGGCGATCGGCATGAAGAACTTCGCGCCGACCTACGGCGTGGTCGAGATGGAGAAGGAAGACGCCGAGGAGGACGACGACATCGACATGGTCTGGCGCATCGTCGTGGAGAAGGAATCGATGGAGGCGCGCGGCCTGTCCGAGGACGATTTCGTGGTCGACGTGGAAGTGCTGTCGTCCGCCGAGCTGGCCGAACTTATGGCCGAGCAGGACGTGGTGCTGAGCGGTTAGGGGGAACGCGAGATGAGCAAGCTTTACACCGTCAACAAGTCGCCGTTCGAGCGCCCGTCGCTGGAAACCTGCCTGCGCCTGGCCACGCAGGGCGGCGCCGTGCTGCTGATCGAGGACGGCGTCTACGCCGCGCTCGCCGGCACCGCCAAGAGTTCCCTGATTGAGGCAAATCAAGGTAAGCTCACCTTCTACGTGTTGGAGTCCGATCTCGATGCGCGCGGCCTCGCCGACCGGCCGTTGATCGGCGGCGTCGACAAGGTCGATTACGGCGGTTTCGTCGATCTCGTCGAGAAGCACGACGCCGTGCATGCGTGGCTGTGACGAGCGGCTGCAACTGGTTTTGAACATTTGAGCGATTTGAACGAGGAGTTTGAGACATGTCCTACGAAGTGAACGGCCAGACAATCGATGCCGACGAGGAAGGCTACATCACCGACATCAGCCAGTGGAGCAAGGAACTGGCCGGCATGATCGCCCAGGGCGAAGACATCAACATGACCGACGAGCACTGGGAAGTGGTCAACTTCCTGCGTGACTACTACGAGGAATACCAGGTCGCCCCGGCCGTGCGCGTGCTGACCAAGGCGATCAAGAAGTCGCTCGGGCCCGACAAGGGCAACAGCGGCTACCTCTACGAGCTGTTCCCCTACGGCCCGGCCAAGCAGGCGTGCAAGATCGCCGGCCTGCCGAAGCCGACCGGCTGCGTCTGACGCAAGCGCGGCCGCCCCGGCGGCAATTGGGCATCCGGTAACACAAGCGACCGGGTCCGGCCGACCACCGCCGGGTCCGAAGACAGGAGGACCATGACTTGACGACGCTGTTCGCGACCCTGCTGACACTGGCCTTCGCCGTGCTGGTCGTCGGCGTCGCGTACAAGGTCCGTCAGTACTGGCGCACGCCGGCGCCGCTGAAGATCGCGACCACGCCGGCGCCGACCACCGCTGGGGGTGTGGTGCTCCGGATGGCGCGCGAGGTCTTCCTGTTCGAAAGTCTGTTCAAGGCCAACAAGTGGACCTGGGTGTTCGGCTACCTGTTCCACGCCGCACTCGCCCTGGTGTTGCTCCGGCATCTGCGCTACTTCACCGAGCCGGTCTGGGGCTGGGTCGCCCTGATCCAGCCGTTCGGCAAATACGCCGGTTTCGCCATGGTGATCGGCTTGGCCGGCCTCTGGGCCCGGCGCTTCCTGGTCGACCGCGTGCGCTACATCTCGGCGCCCTCCGACCACCTGATGCTGGCGCTGCTGATCGGCATCGGGCTTTCCGGCCTCGGCATGAAGTACGTCGCCCACACCGACATCGTCCAGCTCAAGGCCTTCGCGCTCGGCCTGACCCAGCTCGAATGGCAGCCGCTGCCGAGCGATCCGCTGCTGCTGATCCACTTAGGGCTCGTCGCGCTGCTGATGGTGGTGTTCCCGTTCTCCAAGCTGCTGCACGCGCCGGGCGTCTTCTTCAGCCCGACCCGCAACCAGGTCGACAACCCGCGCGAGCGGCGCCACCTGGCGCCGTGGGCCGCCAAGCTCGACGCCGGCCGCGCCGGTGGCGGCAACGACTGAGCGGGGGCGGGCATGGCCGAACAGAAATTCGAAACCCCGGTTCTCGACGAACACACCCTGGCGCCGCCGGTCAATCCGGGCGTGATGGCGCATTCGAGCCCGTTCGTCGCCTCCGCTGACCACCAGAAGGCGCTCGGCTTCCCGGGCGAGTTGACCAACGACTGGAAGGAGCGCGCCATCGAGAAGATGGGCGATCTCCTCGGCAAGTACCGCTCGCTCCAGGTCTATCTCGACAGCTGCGTCAAATGCGGGGCGTGCACCGACAAGTGCCACTATTTCCTCGGCACCGGCGACCCCAAGAACATGCCGGTCGCGCGCCAGGACCTGCTGCGCAGCGTCTACCGCCGCTACTTCACGCCGGCAGGCAAGTGGCTGCCCTGGCTGGTCGGCGCCAAGGACTTGACCAAGGACGTGCTCGACGACTGGTACAACTACTACCACCAGTGCTCGCAGTGCCGGCGCTGTTCGGTGTTCTGTCCCTACGGTATCGATACCGCCGAGGTCTCCATGGCGGCGCGCGAGATCATGGACTACGTCGGCAAGGGCCAGAAGTACTGCAACGAGATCATCGGCAAGGTCCACACCATCGGCAACAACCTAGGCCTGCCGCCGAAGGCGCTGCGCGCCACCCTCGATGATTTGGAAGAGGACCTTGAGGACGACACCGGCCTCGAGATCAAGCTGCCGCTCGACGTCAAGGGCGCCGACATCCTGCTGGTGACACCGAGCGCCGACTTCTTCGCCGAGCCGCATATCGACGGGCTCCTGGGTTACGCCAAGGTGTTCCACCAGGCCGGCGCCAGTTGGACGCTTTCCAGCTACGCCTCCGAGGCCGCCAACTTCGCCATGTTCATCGGCTCCTACGAGCAGATGAAGCTGATCGCCGAGCGCATCCGCAAGGCGGCCCAGGACATGGGCGTTAAGCGCATCGTGGTGGGCGAATGCGGCCACGCCTGGCGCGTCGCCTACAACTTCTGGAACACGCTCGCCGGGCCGTTCGATTTCCTCGATCCCAACTACCCGGTGCCGCAGCACATCTGCGAGTACACCAAAGACCTGATCGACGCCGGCGTGGTCAAGTTCGACAAGTCGCTGAACGACCACATGACCATCACCTTTCACGACTCGTGCAACGTCTCGCGCGCGTCGCGCATGGGCGAGGCGCCGGGCGGCCAGTTCGAGTATCCGCGCGCCGTGATCAAGGCCTGCTGCAACAATTTCGTCGACATGGCCGAAGACGCGACGCGCGAGAACACCTATTGCTGCGGCGGCGGCGGCGGGCTTTTGACCGACGACCTGATGGAGCTTCGCGTCAAGGGCGCCAAGCCGCGCATGGAAGCGCTGAAGCGCGTGGTCGAGGAAAACGGCGTCACCCACATGGCCGCCATCTGTGCCATCTGCAAGACGCAGTTTGCCAAGGTGCTGCCCTACTACGGCATGCGCATGGACCAGATCGTCAGCGTCCACCAGTTGGTGTCCAACGCCATCATCTTGGACGGCGCCGACGGCGATGACGACGACGAAGACGACGACAACGATACCCAAGACGCCCCGAACGCGGCGCATGGAGGCACTGACGATGAATGAGATCAGCGATCCCACCAAGCTCACCAATCGGCGCTTCAAGGACGGCGACGCCAAGCTGCCGCACCTGCGCGAGAAGATCTTCGAGGCCGATCACAGCTACAAGTGCCCGACCTACGTGCACCGTACGCCGCCGTGCCAGGGCAGCTGCCCGTCCGGCCACGAGATCCGGGGCTGGCTCGCCATCGCGCGCGGCATGGACAAGCCGCCGGTCGAGGGTGTGAGCTGGCAGGAGTACGCCTTCCAGCGCATGACCAGCGCCAACCCTTTCCCGTCTGTCATGGGCCGGGTCTGCCCGGCGCCCTGCGAGGATGGCTGCAACCGCAACCAGTTGGACGATTTCGTCGGCATCAACGCCGTCGAGCAGTACGTCGGCGACTGGGCCATAGAGAACAAGCTGAAGCTGGCCGAGGTCGCCGCCGACACCGGCAAGAAGGTCGCCGTCATCGGCGGCGGACCGGGCGGCCTGGCCGCCGCCTACAAGCTCCGGCGTGCCGGCCACGCGGTCACCCTGTTCGAGGCGCAGAAGCAGCTCGGCGGCATGATGGTCTACGGCATTCCCGGCTACCGCACGCCGCGCGACATGGTCGCCGCCGAAATCCAGCGCATCCTCGACACTGGCGTCGAGACCAAGATGGGCGTGCGCGTCGGCAAGGACATTTCCGTCGAGCAGTTGGAGGCCGAATTCGACGCCATCCTCTGGGCGGTCGGCGCACAGAAGGGCCGCGGCCTGCCAGTCGACGGCTGGGAAGGCACGCTGAACTGCATCACCGGCGTCGACTTCCTCGAGGCCTTCAAC
>JAYNJY010000134.1:0-8540 GCA_038110665.1 Rhodospirillaceae bacterium
TACCCGGAACTGGGGCTATAACTGGGCCGGTTTTTAGTCCGTCCGGTCCGGCTTGTAAATCGGTTTCGCCCGCCCCGGCCGCGGAAATCGCCCTTCCCGCCCCGGCCCGCGCCCGGCTCTCGGAAGCCACCTGCAACATACTGCTTAAACACGGCCACTTGAGCGTCGGCGTTGTTTACCGCTGGGCATCGAGAGGATAATATCAGACGGTCTTTCACCGTGAGGAAATCGCCATGGACGAGGTCGTGTCCAAGACCGCCGCCGGCGTGGTTGCGTCGGGCCAAGAGCCGCCGCTCAAGGTCTATTGGCAGCCGGGCTGTTCGAGCTGCCTCAAGACCAAGGAATTCCTTATCGCCAACGGGGTGGATTTCGTCTCGGTCAACGTGCTCGACGACGAGGAAGGCTTCAAGGAATTGGAGGCTTTGGGCGTGCGCCTGGTGCCGATCGTGGCGCGCGGCCAGAAATGGGCGAACGGCGCCGTGTTCCGCGACGTCGCCGAGGTCGCCGGATTCAAGTGGGGTGGCCACGAGATGCTGGCGCCGGCCGAAATGGTCAAGCGCATCGACGCCATCATGGCCGGCGCGATCCGCTTCATGGCGCAGGTGCCGGAGGCCAAATTCGACGACATGCTGCCGGGCCGGCCGCGATCCTATCGCCAACTCGCCTATCACATCGTCAACATTCCCGAGGTTTTCCTCGATTACGTCGAGTTGGGCCAGCCCTACACCTACGAGGCGCTGCTCAGCATCGTGCCGGTCGAACTGGTCACGCGTGAGCACCTGGCCGGCTGGGCCGAAGGCGTGCGCGCGCGCTTCGCCCAGTGGTGGCAGGCCGCCGGCAAGGACATGGATTTCACGCTCGACGCCGACGTCTACTATGGCGCCGTCACGCTGCACGAGGTGCTCGAGCGCACCGCCTGGCATTCCGGCCAGCATTCCCGCCAGTTCATGCTGAC
This sequence comes from Rhodospirillaceae bacterium, assembly GCA_038110665.1. Classification (GTDB taxonomy): domain Bacteria; phylum Pseudomonadota; class Alphaproteobacteria; order Rhodospirillales; family Casp-alpha2; genus TMED8. The sequence goes on from JAYNJY010000134.1 coordinate 956, forward strand.
GCTCGAGGAAAAGCTCGGTATCGGGCCCGACGGCCCGTTGGGCGACGAAACTTTCGCCGGATTGCCGTTGCCGATGAACATCTGGGACAACGAGCGCGCATTCACATGACGTGTCGCTACTGACTACCGAACATCGCGATTTTCCGTAAGCACGAATCCCGCTCCTTCCCGCGTCTCGCGGGGTTGATCGTCGCGGTCTGTTTCGCCGTCGAGATCAGCGTCATAAGCGTGTTACAAGATATAACGACGCTTTCGCCGGTGGCCGTCGCGGTGATCGACGCAGTGGTAATTTCGATATGCGTGTTGGTCTGCCTCTACTTATGGGCCCGGCCGACGCTGTCGGGGTCGCAGCGCCGGGTCTCCGACCAGAATTATCTTCTCGAAACCCTGATCGACGCCATGCCGGTGCCGGTGTTCTACAAGGACGAGAACGGCGTCTACACTGGCTGCAATAGCCCCTTCGCGCGCTACCTCGGCCTGCCCAAGGAACGCATCGTCGGCCAGACCGTTTACGGCGTGGCGCCCGAGGAACTGGCGCGGGTCTATCACAAGGCCGACATGGACCTGATGCACCAGGGCGAGCGCCAGGTCTACGAGGCTCCGTTTCGCACGCGGACGGCACCGCACACGACGTCGTCTTCCACAAGGCGGTGTAACAGAAGTCGAGCGGCGCGCTCGGCGGCATCATCGGTGTCATTCTCGATGTTACCGACTGCAACATCCAGTAGCGTGACCTGGCGCTGGCCAAGGAACAGGTGGAAAAGGCGAGCCGCGCCAATTCGGCAAGGCGCGCGCTGAACCATGACAAGGTGTCGGAAACCCGGTTCTCGCGCGTCGTCGGCAAGGCCGCGACCGAACCGCTGCTGCCGGACGATCCGAAGAACGCCCGCAACCGCCGTCTCTCCATCATCCTGCTCAGGGGCACGGCCGAAGGCAATCTAGCCGCCCCGGGCGCGCTGGGCGCGAAAGGCGGCAGGGCAAAGCAGGACGAGGCGTTGCCCGGCCTGAACGACATCAAGCGTCAACAATTGGATGAACAGTTGAAGTCGGGCGGCGGCCCACCCGCATGGACCGTTGAGATCGCGAACGACTTGCCGTACCGTATTTGGGTGCGCATCGAGGCGCACCGAGAGGTCTCCAGGACGCCGATACCGCATGAAGCATCAGCCGCTTTTCGATACCCGGTTCTTCTTTTCCACGGCGCCACTCCCCTGTCCTTATCTGACTGGGCGAATGGAACGCCGTGTCGTTACCGAGTTGATCGGGCGCGACGCCGTCGACCTGCACGAGCAGTTGTCGCTGGCCGGGTTCCGTCGCAGCCATGGCATCGCTTACGTGCCGGCCTGCGCCGGCTGTGACGCCTGCAAGGCGGTGCGTGTCCTGGCCGATCGTTTCCAGCCGAGCCGCTCACAGCGGCGCGTGCTCAACCGCAACGCCGATATCAGCGCCGAGGTGCGCGACGCGGTCGCCACGCATAAGCAGTTCCAGCTTTTCGCGGCCTATCAGCGCGGACGCCACGGCGACGGCGACATGTCGAAGATGGACTTCTTCGATTACCAGGGACTGGTCGAGGACACCTCTGTCGACACCCACGTGATCGAATTCCGCGACTGCGGCGGCGTGCTGGTCGGCGCCTGCCTGACCGACCGCATGGCCAACGGCCTCTCCGCCGTCTACAGCTTCTTCGATCCGGGCCTGGACGACCGCAGCCTAGGCTCATTCATGATCCTGTGGCTAATCGCCGAGGCGCGTCGGCTCGGCCTTGATTATGTCTATCTCGGCTTCTGGATTCCCGATTGCACCAAGATGGCTTACAAGCGGCGTTTCCAACCGATGGAAGTGCGCACCTCGCGTGGATGGATGCCCCTTGAGGAAGTCGCGCCCGGCATCGGCCGGGACGGTGCCGGATCAGGGCGTTCCGGTATCGACGACGCCGAGGGCAATTTCAGTCTCGGCGAGATCCTCTGACCAACTCCTAGAAGTCCAGCGAGATGTCGCGGTGGTGCGACTGGCACGCGGCCACTGAGTCGGCCTGCGCCTCACTGAGCCGTGGCTGCGAGCGGGCGCCGATGGTGCCGCGGATGGCGTTGTCATATGCCGCCAGCCCCGGTAGCAACGCCGTTTCCGCCTTGCGCCGCCAGGTCAGATCGTTGACGAACAGCTTGGTCGCCCACGCCAATTCGCCGATGGCCTTGCCTCGGTCCGGGGTGTCGTTTTCGAACGCGCGGCGGACCTTCGACATCGCAGACTTGATCGGCGTCGAGCCGGCGACTGGCGTGAGTTGCCCGTCGACCGCCTTGACCGCTTCGACGGCGGCCGCCGGGGCGACTTCCGCTACAGTCTTGGCAAGCGCCTTGAGCGGAGTCTCGACGGCGGCAAGGGCCGAAGTGGCAGCGATGACCTTGCGCAGTTCGGCAACGGGCTCGTAGGCATCATCGGTCTCGCGGCGGAATCTGCGACGCGCGTTCTTCTCGGCGTTAGAGAGTTTGATGTAGGTCTTGCGGACTTCGTCCCAATCAGCCGGGAAGGTCGACTTGAGGCGCACGATTTCCTTCTTGTGCGCTTCGATCTTGGCTTCCAGCTTGGCGAGGCCGGCCTTGTCGTCGGGCTTGAGGCGCGAGTAGTCGCGGGCATCCAGCTCCAGGTCGCCGAGTTCGCGTTGGAGCGAGCCGATCTCGACGCGGATGTCGCGCACTTGGCTGTGCAACGGGCGATACTTCGGCAGGAAGGCATCGAGCGCCGTGTCGGCGGCCTTGATCGCGGCAATATTGCTGAAGGTACGGTCAGCGGCGGAGAAGCCCTCTTCGACCTTGGTTTTGTAGTCGTCAGGCAGGACCGAGAAGTTGAGCTTCTTGGCCACGTCGATGGCCGCCTTGATTGCCGCCGCCTGCTTATCGTACTCGGGAAACAGGAATTCCTCGAGGCAGAGTTGCAGGCGCGGGTTGGCCGGCGGCGGCGCCGTCTCCGAGGTAAGATAGACCTTTGCCGGCAGGAAGTTCACCAGCGGCGGAAACAGGCCGACGATGGCGAGGCCGGTCAACTGCAGCAGGATGAACGGAATGACGCCGCGGTACATCTCGATGGTGCGCACGATCGCCGGCGCGACGCCGCGCAGGTAGAACAGCGCGAAGCCGAACGGCGGCGTCAGGAACGAGGTCTGCATATTGACGCCGATCATGACGCCGAGCCATACGGCGGTGACGTTAGCGGAAGGATCGGCTAGTAGGATCGGCGCGATGATTGGTACCACCACGACGGCGATCTCGATAAAATCGAGGAAGAAGCCGAGGACGAAAATGACCGCCATCACCACCACGAACTTGGTGATGAAGCCGCCGGGCAGCCCGGTCAGGAAGTCGCGCACCAGTTCCTCGCCGCCGAAGGCTCGGAACGCCGCCGTCAGCATGGCGGCGCCGATCAGGATGATGAACACCAGCGACGTGGTCTTGGCGGTCTCGACCATCACGCCTTGCAGCGTGTTGTCGATCTTGTAGGTGCGCCAGCCGCTCCAGACGATGGACGCAATGAACACCGTAGACGCGACCGCGGCGATCGCGACGGCCATGGCGTCGGTCGAGTTGCGGATGTTCTTGACGTTGACGTCGTAAACATTGATCACCACCGCGAGCACCACGACCGCAACGGTCGCCAGGATCGCCGGGATAAAGGCGTTCTTTTTGCCCTCGACCAACCGGTATCCGGCCATCACCATGGCGCCGATGGCGCCAATGGCGCCAGCCTGGTTGACGGTGGCGATGCCCAGGATGATCGAGCCCAGGACCGCGAAGATCAGCGTCAGCGGCGGCATCAGGACGACGATCACGCGAAGCAGGAATTGGCGGTCATACTTGCCTTCAAACGGTGCCGCCGGCGCCATCTTCGGCTTCAGCAGCGCTAGGATGAGGATGTAGAGGACGTAAAGCCCGACCAATACCAGGCCCGGGAGGAAGGCGCCGAGGAACATGTCGCCGGCGCTGGTCGAGGTGATGTCGAACTCCGAAGGTAGCGCCGACTGACCGGTTCCGATCTTGTACTCGGCGGTACGGATGGCGCTGGCCTGGTCGGTGGCGTTGGAGAGCTGGTCAGCCAGGATGATCAGCACGATCGACGGCGGAATGATCTGGCCGAGCGTGCCCGACGCGCTGATTGTGCCGGTGGCCAGTTCATGGTTGTAGTTGTTGCGCAGCATCACCGGCAGCGAGATCAGGCCCATGGCGATCACGGTGGCGCCGACGATGCCGGTGGTTGCCGCCAGCAGCGTGCCGACCAGCACCACCGAAATGCCGAGGCCGCCCGGCACCGGGCCGAACAACTGTGCCATGGTGATCAGCAGGTCTTCGGCGATCTTGGAACGCTCGAGCATGATGCCCATGAAGATGAACAGCGGGATCGCGATCAGGGTATCGCGTTCGGGTTCCCAGTAGACGCCGCGGAAGTTGGTGACGCCGGCATTGAGCCACTGCAGCGGGTCACCGTGAGCGAAGTAGGCGCCGGTGTTCCCTTCGAACAGGAGGCCGGTCAGCGCCGCGAGGCTGATGGTGAGGATAGCCGAGCCCGGCAGCGCGAAGGCGACCGGAAAACCACCGCCTAGCGCCAGTATCATGGTCGCGATCAGGATGATGAGAAAGACGATTTCCATGGTCGGTTTTCCCGTTGCCTTGTCAGCGACAGCCTTGGCGGCGGTTAGATCTTGGCGTGTTCATCAAGATCGGGGTGAAAGTCCGGCTTGTGCAGCAGCACGGCGGCGTTGCGGAGCATATAGCTGGTGAACTCGATCAGCATGGAGACGGCGAAAATCAGGAGATATCCGGCCAGCAGGTACTTCACGTAGAGGCCGTAACCGCTCTGCGTCACTTCGTAGCTCAGCAATGGACCGGTAATCACGTTGGACTTGCCCCAGAAGCCCATGGTCAGGATGACCCAGCAGAACGGAATGCCGAGAAACAGCGCCCCAAGGGTGTTGGTCCACGCCTTGCCGCGCTCTGAAAAGCCGGCGTAGAGGATGTCGACCCGCACGTGGCCTTCCTCGATCAGCGTGTAGGCGCTGGCGAACAGGAACAGCGCGCCGTACCAGAAACGCACCAGATCGGCCATGAACGCCTGCTCGTAGGAGAAGATGAAGCGCGCGATGACGATCTGCACCTCCGCGGCGGTGATCAGGAGCGCCAGCCAGTGGAACCCGATGGTGCGCGTATACTTGGCGATGAAGAAGGACGCGGCCAAAAGCGGATAGTGAACGAATAGACCGCGAAACGCTGGCCGGCCAAGGTTGACCGCCGCGGCCTTGCCGAGGACGTCGTCCAGTAGGCCTTCGATGCGCAGGAAAGAAATAACCGTGTCGGTGATGCCGATCAGCAGTACCGCCCAGAAGGCGCCGCGAATGAAGAATGCGGTAAAATTCGAAAGCATCTCCGAATCCTGGTGCAGCGCGCGTCCGGGCGTGCGCAGGACGATAGTGACCACCGCCGCCATGGGCAGCAGATAGACCAGGACCTGGACAATGCCGGCTGCCGAACCGCCAGCGCTACCGTCGATGAAATCGGACATCGCCGGGAGGCCCCACCAATGGCTGAGGTAGTTGCCGAACAGATAGCTCGCGCAGAGCGAAACCATGCCGAGCGCCAGTATGCGCAACGCCGGCACCATGGCCTTGCCCGTGGTGGCGTGGCAAACGTGCGGTGCTTTACGTTCCGAAGACCCATCCGACATAACGGTGAATTCCCTGTCGGCAAAATCACCCTGCCGCTCGCCGCGTCGCTATGTGAGGCGGCCAGCGAACGGCAAGCTAATCCCGGCGGAAAAACGGAGCCCCCGTAAGGGCTCCGTTCCCGATGTTTGACTGCGACCGCCTCAAATCTTCAGGGCGCGGTTGCGCTGGTCGAGGTAGGCCTGGTCGGAGATTTTCGACCAGCCGCCCAGGTCCTTACGCGCGGCGACGAAGCTGGCGTCGATGCGCTTGGCGAGATCGCTGTGCGCGCGCACGCCGGCGAACACCTCTTCCGCCGCCTTGGCGAAGGCGTCGTAGACGTCGTCGTTGAACTTGCGCAGCTTGACGCCGTGTTCCTTGACCAGCTTGGTCAGCGCCGAACCCGACTTCATGTTGTATTCGGCCATCATCATGTCGTTTTCCAAGCCGGCGGCGGCTTCGACGATGGCTTTTTCGGATTTCGACAGGCCGTCCCAGAACTTCTTGTTCATGCCCAGCGCGATCATCGAACCGGGTTCGTGCATGCCCGGGTAGTAGTAGTACTTGGCGGCTTCGTAGAATTTCATGAAGCCGTCGTTCCACGGACCGACCCATTCGGTCGCGTCGATGGCGCCGGACACCAGGTTTTCGTAAATCTGGCCGCCCGGGATCGAGACCGGCGAGGCGCCGAGCTTGGCGAGCACGTCGCCACCGAGGCCAGGGATACGCATCTTCAGGCCCTTGAAGTCGCTCGGCGAGTTGATCTCCTTGTTGAACCAGCCGCCCATCTGGCAGCCGGTGTTGCCGGCCATGACGCACTTGAGGCCGAAGCCGGCGGCGAGTTCGTCCCAAAGCTCCTGGCCGCCGCCGAAGCGGATCCAGGCGTTGATTTCGGCGTAGCTGAGGCCGAACGGAACCGAGGTGAAGTAGGCCCAGCCGGGATGCTTGCCCTTCCAATAGTAGTCGGCGGCGTTGTAGGCCTGGGCCTTGCCCGACGCGACTTCGTCGAAGGAGTCGAACGCGCCGACGCGCTCGCCGGCGGCGAAATATTCGACCTGAAGCTTGCCATTGGTCATGGTGCCGATGCGCTGAGCGAGTCGCTGGGCGCTGGTGCCGAGGCCCGGGAAGTCGCGCGGCCAGGTCGAAACCATCACGATCTTCTTGATGCCTTGCGAGATCGCCGGGGTCGCGAGAGTGGAAACGGCGGCAGCGCCGGCCACACCGGCGAGACCAGCGGTTTTCAGGAAATTACGTCTCTTCATCGTGTTTCTCCCTGGAGGTAAGTCGTTAAAGTTTTGAATTGCGGCAAAGAGTAGCAAATGGCCGACTTTCCCACAAGGATGACTACACTCAGGCAGAGATCATTTTTATTTTTTGAACGGCTTGCCCGACCGTTTCTCATTACCGGAACCGGTTGGACTTGGGAAATCCCTTGAACGGCATTTGGCCGGCCTGGGCGCGCTTTCCGACCCACTTCTTGATCGCGGGTTCCGTCCGCACGCCCGCACCCGTCTGCCACGATAGTCCCTCCTTAAGCTTCAAGGTTGTGACATCGGCAAGGCCGCCCTCCGAATAGCGCTGCAAGATGACGCCCTGGCCACGGCTCATCTCGGGCAACTCGTCCACCGGGAATATCAATAGCTTGCGCTTGGTACCGAGCACGGCGAGGTGGTCGTGGCCTTCCTCGATGACGCAGAGCGCCCTGGCCTCCTCGCCGGTCTTGAGGTTGAGTATCTGCTTGCCGTTCTTGGTCTGGGCGACGACGTCGTCCTCGGGCACGATGAACCCTCGCCCCGCGTCGGAGGCGATGACGAACTTGCGCCCGCCCTTGAGCACGAACATGTCGACCACGTCGTCGCCGGCGGCGAGTTCGACCATCAGGCGCACCGGTTCGCCGTG
>JAYNJY010000135.1:0-8444 GCA_038110665.1 Rhodospirillaceae bacterium
AACGCGCGTCGGTGAGCGCGCCGAAGATGTCGACGATCGACGACATCCGCGCCAGGTCGTTTAGTTCCTTGCCCTTGAGGCCCTTGGGATAGCCGGTGCCGTCGAGCTTCTCGTGGTGCTGCTCGGCGATGATCTGGGCGCCCTTCTTGATGTGTTCGGCCTTGCCGAGCAGGATGCTCGACTCGGCCACATGGTGCTGCATGATCGGCCACTCGCTGTCGTCGAGGCGGCCCCCTAAGCGCCGCCTGGAAAGATTCTATGCAAGCACGACTCGCGTGGCAATATGACCCGGCGTTTCGGGCTTGCGCCGGCGTCCGTGGCCCAGTAACAAGACGCTCCCCGTACCGAGAAAGAGGGCAAAATGGCAGAAGTGGGTGGCATTTCGGGCGAACGGCTGCTGGCGTTCGTCGAACGTATCGAGCGGCTCGAGGAAGAGAAGAAGGCGCTCGCCGACGACATTCGCGAGGTCTATTCGGAGGCCAAGGGCACCGGCTACGACATCAAGGTGCTGCGCCAGATCATCCGGCTGCGCAAGATGGACCAGTCCGATCGCAACGAGATGGAAGAAGTCCTCGACGTCTACAAGCGCGCCCTCGGCATGATGTGACGGCGGCGCGCTAGCCCGCCAGCCGGAACGCCTTCGTCGCGTAGGCGGCGAGTTCGGCAAGACAGCGCTCGAAATCCTCGGCGCCGGTATCGAGCGTCAGTTCGGCCGCCTCGGGCGCCTCGTACGGCGACGAGATGCCGGTGAAATCCTTGATCTCGCCGGCACGGGCGCGGGCGTAGAGCCCCTTCGGGTCACGCGCCTCGCAAACCGCCAGCGGCGCCGCCACGTGAACCTCGTGGAAACCCTCGCCGATGATCTCGCGCGCGCGATGGCGGTCGTCGCGGAACGGCGAGATGAACGCGGTGATGACGACATAGCCGGCCTCGGCGAAGGCCGCCGCCACCTCGGTGGCGCGGCGGTTGTTCTCGCTGCGGTCGGCGTCGGAGAACCTGAGATCGCCGTTCAAACCGTGACGCAGGTTGTCGCCGTCGAGCACGAAGACACGCATGCCGGCGTCGAACAAGGCACGCTCGAGTCCGACCGCGAGCGACGACTTGCCCGCCCCGGAAAGCCCGGTGAACCACAACACGCCCGACCGGTGGCCCTGCGCCCGCCAGCGCTGGTCGCGCCCGACAAGGTACCGCATGGCGCGGTGCGGTAACGTCTCGGCCATCACGGCGATCCTCAGCGTTTCGCGAGGTCGGCGGGGACGGCGCGCCCGGTGATCTCGGTGGCGCCGACGCAGGCGCGGCAGACCAGTTGCCGGCCCTCGTCCTCGAGCATGAACAACGCACCGCCCTCGGCGCCGATGTAGCGCGTGATGTGGTCGACGGCGCGCACCAGCGAGGCATTGATGTCGCGCGTCGAGGCGAAGTCCTGCCCCATCTCGGACAACAGCTCCAGGTGGTCGTAGACCTGGGCCTCGTCGAGGGCGGCGGGCTCCTGCGCCCGTTCGATGTCCGGTTTCGCCGTCAACTGAGCCGCACCTTGACGTAAGCGCCGGGCGCGTCCTCGATCGGCTCGCGCTCGCCGCAGCCGGGCTGGCGCGCCGGGGTTTCGCCGCCCGAAAGCTTGCCGACCCATTTCCGCCAATCGTCCCACCACGAGCCGTCGTGGCGCTTGGCCGTCTCGAGCCAGAGGTCCGGTTCGGCCGGCAGCTTGGCGTTGGTCCAGTAGCAGTACTTGTTGGCCGCCGGCGGGTTGACGATGCCGGCGATGTGGCCTGACGCCGACAGCACGAAGCGGGTCTTGCCGGCATAGAGCCGGGTCGCGGCGTAGGTCGATTTCCAGGGCGCGATGTGATCGTCCTTGGTCGAGACGATGTAGACCGGCACGTCGATCTTCCCGAGATCGAGCGCGACGCCGTCGAGCGTGATGCCGCCCGGCTCGACCAGTTTGTTCTTGAGATACATCTCGCGGAGATAGAGCGAGTGCATCATCGCCGGCATGCGCGTGTTATCGGCGTTCCAGTACAACAGGTCGAAGGCGAGCGGCTCGCGGCCCATCAGGTAGTTGTTGATGACGAACGACCAGATCAGGTCGTTGTCGCGCATCATGTTGAACACCTGCGACATGTGCTTGCCGTCGAGGTAGCCGGTCTTGGCCATGTACTGTTCGAGGTTGCCGAGCTGCTCGTCGTCGATGAAGACGCCGAGTTCGCCCGGCTCGGAGAAATCGACCATGGTGGTGAAGAAGGTCGCCGACTTGACGCGCTTGTCGCCCTTTGCCGCCATGTAGGCGAGCGTCGCCGCGGTCAGCGTGCCGCCGATGCAATAGCCGATGACGTTGAGTTGCTTCTCGCCGGTCATTGCCGTGATCGCGTCGATGGCGGCGAGCGAGCCTTCCAGCATGTAGTCGTCGAAGCGTTTGGAGGCCAGGCTCTCGTCCGGGTTGACCCAGGAGATGACGAACACCGTCTGGCCCTGGTCGACGGCCCACTTGATGAACGAGTTCTTCGGCTGCAGATCGAGGATATAGAACTTGTTGATCCAGGGCGGCACGATCAAGAGCGGCGTCTTCGCCACTTTCTCCGTCGAAGGCGCGTACTGGATCAGCTGCATCAGGGCGTTCTGGTAGACGACCTTGCCGGGCGTGGTGGCGACGTTCTCGCCGAGCCGGAAGGCCTCGGTGTCGGTCATCGAGATGCGCAGCTGGCCCTCGCCCGCCTCCAGGTCCTTGAGCAGGTTGTCGAGGCCCTTGACCAGGTTGTCGCCCTTGCTGTCGATGGTCTTCTGCAAAACCTTCGGGTTGGTGGCGACGAAGTTGGTCGGCGCCAGGGCGTCGACGAACTGGCGCGTGTAGAACGCGGCCTTGTCGCGGGTCTTGGCGCCGATGCCGTCGACGTCCCGGACCATGCGCTGCATCCAGTCCGACGTCAGCAGGTAGGATTGCTTGATGGTGTCGTAGAGCGCGTGTTCCTCCCAGGCGTCGTCCTTGAACCGCTTGTCGTCGCCGGCGGGCTTGACCACCGGCTCGGCGGCCTCGCCGGCGAAGCGCTTGGAGGCGGCCTCGAAGATCCTGGCATAACCCTGCCAAAGCTCGGCCTGGGCCTCCATCAATTTCGCCGGATCGGCCATCAGATTGGTGCCGACCTCCATGAACGCCTTGGTGATGACCACCGGATCGGGCATCTGGAAACCGCCGTCCTTGGCCTGGCGTTCGTAGAAGGCGCTGACGATGCGCTGGGAACGCTCGGCATAGTCGGCCATCGCCTTCGACATCTTTTCGGCCATTTCGCGCGATTGGGCTTCGATATCGCCCGGATTGTTCGCGTTCTTGTCCATGCTGCCTCCGATTCAAGCGGCAGCATAGACCGCGCGCCTTGCCACGGTAAAGGCGTCAAAACCCCGGCCCGAGCCCCGGCCGGACTTGATCCGGCGCGCGTTCCGGTCTTGGATGGAATCTGCTGTCCGCCGCCCGGACGGCGGAGCGCAAAGGAGCCCGCGTGCCAGCCTACCGAAGCCCCGTGCAGCCCGAGGATTTCCACCCCGATACGCGCGCCTATTTCGCCGGCCGCGCGGTCTGCGTCACCGGCGGCGGCGGTTTCGTCGGCTCGCACGTGGTCGAGCAGCTGCTGGCGCTCGGCGCCCGGCCGATCGTGCCGAGCCGCCGCGCCGCGCCGCCGTTCCTGGCGCATCTCGGCGACGCCGTCACGCGTCGCCAGGCCGACCTGACGTCACGCAAGGAAGCCCGGCGCGCCGTCGACGGCGCTTCCGCTATTCTCAACCTGGCCGCCTCCGTCGGCGGCATCAGCTTCAACGCGGCGCATCCGGCGAGCGTCTTCGACGCCAACATGCGGGTCTTCATGAACGTCATCGGCGCCGCCGCCGAGACCGGCTGCGAACGCCTTTTGGTGACCAGTTCGGCCTGCATCTATCCGCGCCACTGCACCGTGCCGACGCCGGAAAGCGAGGGCTTCACCGACGAGCCGGAACCGACCAACGCCGGCTACGGCTGGGCCAAGCGCATGGAGGAATTCCTCGCCCGCAGCTACGCCGAGGAACGCGGCCTCGAGGTTGCCATCGCGCGCCCCTACAACGCCTACGGTCCGCGCGACAACTTCAACCCGGCAAGCTCGCACGTGCTGCCGGCGCTGATCCTCAGGGCCTACGACAGCACGGACGGAACCCTGCCGGTCTGGGGGGACGGACGCCAGAGCCGGTCGTTCCTCTACGTCGACGATTTCGCCCGCGGCGTCATCGAGGTCGCGGCGCGCCACCCGGTCGGCGAACCGCTCAATATCGGCGCCGACGAGGAGGTCACCGTCGGTGAGGCCGCCGGCCTGATCGCCGAGATCGTCGGCCGCCGCCGCGGGCTCGAAATCCAGCCCAAATTCCAGCCGACCGATCTCGTCGGCCAGCCCCGGCGTAACTGCGACACCACGCGGCTGAAACAGGCACTGGGCTTCGAGACCCGAGTGTCGCTGGCGCAAGGGGTCGAAGCCGCCATCGACTGGTTCGAGGCCAACCGCGACCTCGCCATGACCGCCCATAGCCAGTAGAATCACGTCAGTTTGGGAGACACGCGCATGACCGCGACCCTCGGCATCCTCGGCGGCATGGGACCGCTCGCCACCGTCGACTTCATGGCAAAGCTGATCCGGCTGACGCCGGCCAAGCGCGACCAAGACCACGTGCCGGTGCTGGTCTATTCCGTGCCGCAGGTGCCGGACCGCACCGCGGCGATCCTCAAGGGCAACGACGAACCGCTGGCGTGGATGCGCCGGGGCGCCGAGACGCTCCGCGACGCCGGCGCCAAATGCATCGCCATCCCCTGCAACACGGCGCATCACTGGCATGGCGCACTCGGCGACGGCCTGGGCATCCCGGTGCTGCACATCGTCGACGCCGCCGCCGACGCGCTGAAAGCGCACGGCATCGCGTCGGGCCCGATCGGGCTCTTGGGCACGACTGGCACGATCACCGCCGGGGTCTACCAGAAACGCCTGGAAAAGCTGGGTTACGCGCCGATCACCACCGACTACGACGTCCAGAAGCGGCTGGTCATGGGCGGCATCGCCGAGATCAAGGCCGGCGATCTCGACGCCGGCCGCGAAAAGCTGGAGGCGGCGGCCGAGACCGTGCGCAAGAAAGGCGCACCGGCCATCGTGCTCGGCTGCACGGAGATTCCGATCGTGCTTTCGGGGCCCGGATACATCGACGCCACCGAGGCGCTCGCCCGTGCCGCGCTCGCCTGGCACCTGGGCGCTAGCGCGAAACCCCGCGCCGCCGAATAGCGCCCGACTTCACATCCCGCACGAAGGCGAGGAAACGACCGACCCAGTCGTAGCCGCCGATGGTGCGGTGATGGGAGAAGGTGGCGAGCAGGTTGCCGACGACGAGGCCGTCGTGGCGGCCGTCAATGCCGTGGCCACGCTTGACGGCGTAGGCGAAGTCCGAATTCGCCGGCAGGCCGTCCAGGGAGGCGTAGTGGAATTCGTGCACGCGTACCTCGCCGCCGGCAGCCGCGTTCGGCCACGGTGAAAGCCCCGTGTGTTCAAGCCGCACGTAGCCGCGCCCGACCGGCGCTTTGTGCATGACGCTGTCGCCGGGGACGGCGCCGACCATCTCGTAGCGCCGGCCCTGCCAGGAGAGCGAGCGAGAGAGATACATCAACCCGCCGCATTCGGCGTAGGCCGGCAGGCCGGCCGCGAGCTTCTTGCGGATATCGGCGCGGAGGCCGGCGTTAGCTTCCAGTCCGGCCGCCTGGGTCTCGGGGAAGCCGCCGCCGATGAAAAGCCCGTCGCAATCGGGCAGGTAAGCGTCCGTGAGCGCGTCGAACGGCACGATCTCGGCGCCGGCGCGGGCCATCGCTTCGAGGTCGTCCGGGTAATAGAAACCGAAGGCGGCGTCACGGGCGACGGCGATGCGGAGGTCGGGCGCCGGCAGCCGGGCGGGCTCGGCGCGGTCGACCATCGGGGCCTCCGCCATACAGGCGATGACGCCGAGCAGGCCGATGTCGACGCCGGCCTCGGTCACCTGGCCGGCGCGGCGCACGAGGTCGAGCGCTTCGCCGGCCTCGTTGGCGGGGACCAGGCCGAGATGCCGCTCGGCGATTTCGAGTTCCGGGTGGCGGCCGATGGCGCCGATCACCGGCACGTCGGTGTAGTGTTCGAGCGCGGCGCGCAGCTTGCTTTCGTGGCGCGGCCCGCCGACCTGGTTGAGGATCACGCCGGCGATGGAAACCTCAGGATCGAAGGCGGTGTAGCCCTGGATCACCGGCGCGATGCCGCGGGTCATGCCGCGCGTATCGATGACCAGCACCACCGGCACGGACAACAGCTTGGCCAGTTCGGCGTTTGAGTCCGCGCCTCCGAGATCGATGCCGTCGTAGAGCCCCTTATTGCCCTCGACGACGCTGATCTCGGCATCTTCGCCGTGGTGGAGGTAATAGGCCTTGAGCTCCTCCGCCGTCATGGTGTGGAAGTCGAGGTTGCGGCACGGCCGCCCGGCGGCGAGCGAAAGCCACATGGGATCGATGTAGTCGGGGCCCTTCTTGAAGGCCTGCACGCGAAGCCCGCGCTGAGTCAGCGCCTGGGCGACGCCGATGGTCACGGTCGTCTTGCCGGAAGACTTGTGCAGCGCCGAGATCAGGACGCCGTTCACGCGGACTCCCCGGCGGCCGTCAGGCCGCCAGCCGCTCGCGGTTGCGCGCCGACCAAATCGCCTCGGCCTGGGCCTGGGCGTCGGCCTGGTTCTCGGCGCGGCCAAGCAGGTCGAGCGCCAGCGCCAGCGTGCCGGTGATGGCGGCGGTGGCGTAGCGGTCGTCGTCGTCGCCGCGCCATACGGCGACGAGGCGCTTGATGTCCATTTCCTCGTCGGTCGGCTGCATCGGCTCGGGCAGCAGCGCCGGCCACTCGATGCGGTCCATCTCGCCGTTGACGACGGTCCAGACGTCGAGCGGCTTCGACGGCCGGCGTTCGATCTCGCCGCCCTCGCCGCGGAACACCGCCATGCGTTCGTAGCCAAGCAACTGCCCGGCACCCTGGTGGATGGCGTTGTAGCCGGGATGGAAGATGCCCTGCAGCACGTGCGGCGCACCGAACGGGTTGAGCATGCGCGAGATGGTATGCACCGGCGAGCGCAGGCCGAGGATCGGGCGCAGTTCGATGATCTCGTGCATCTTCGGGCTGACGGCGGCGAGCGGCAGATAGGCGAAGTTGTTGGCGCGGATCTGCGCGGCCGCCTCGTCGAAGCTGAGCGCGACCGGCAGGCCGAGAGCCTCCAAGGTATCCCGAGTATAGAGCCGGCCCGGCATATGGCCCTCGGCGCCGTGCATGAAGACGGTGACGCTGGACTGCGCCAAGACCAGCGCGGCGAGCAGGAACCACGGCAACTGGCGGCGCTTGCCGGCATAGGACGACCAGTCGAGGTCGACCTTGGGCGCGACGACGGGGATGTCAAAGTGGTTGCGCACGGAGCGGACGAAGCCAGCGACTTCCGCCGGGGTCTCTTCCTTGACCCGAAGCAGCATCAGGAAGGCGCCCAACTGCTCTGGCCGGACCTCGCCAGCCAGGATCATGTCCATGGCGGCCTTGGCCTCCTCCTCGGTCAGCGAGCGGCCGACGTTCTTGCCGCGTCCGAGGATGCGGACGTATTGGGCAAACGGGTGTTCGACGCGGTCCATGGGAGAAATTCTCCTGAAATCAATTCGTTATGTCGCCGTCGGCGAGGCTTTGCGGCATGAACGCAAGCACCTTGGCACCGACCAGCACGATGATGGCGGCCAACGCGGCACCGCCGACACCGAGCACGACCTCGGGCAGGGAGGCATGATACACCGTCCGGGCCCCGTCGAAGAAGGAACTTGTCGCCTGCCAGCCGGCGACCAACTCCATCGGGTAGGACTGGCCGCCGATGATGATGACGTAGACCTGGGCGAGGCCGCCGAGGATAACCAGCAGGCTGGCGGCGATGACGCGGCAGCGGGTCAACGCCTCGGCCTTGCAGCCGAACACTATGATCAGCGGGAACAGCGCGCCGATGCCGACCTGGCCGACCCAGAAGACGGCCGTCACCAGGCCGCCGTCGATCAGCAGGTAGCGTTCGTAGGCATGGTGCGCGGGCGAATAGAGGTTGGTCAGGTGGTAGACCAGTACGAAATAGCAGACCGCGGCGACGAACACGCCCAAGAGCCTGCCCATGCGCCGGATGATGGCGTCGCCCAAAGGCCGGCCGTCACCCTTGTAGAGGCCGATGACGGCGAGGATGAAGATGGCGAGGCCGAAGGCGAACGACATGGAGATGAACAAGGGGGCGAGCAGCGCCGCGTCATAGCCGGCCCGCGCCACCAGGAAGCCGAAGATCAGGCCGGTACCGGTGGTCAGCGCGAGGCGCCACAGGAACGCCGCCATGCCGGCGAGCTTGGCGAAGCGGTTCATGCGCCATTCCATCATGGT
>JAYNJY010000136.1:0-8294 GCA_038110665.1 Rhodospirillaceae bacterium
CGACCACGTCGTCGCCGGCGGCGAGTTCGACCATCAGGCGCACCGGTTCGCCGTGACCGCGTCCGCCTGGCAGCTTGTCGATGCCGATGGTGTAGAAGCGGCCGTTGGTGGCGAACAGCACGAGCTTGTCGGTGGTTTCGGCCTTGAGTGCGAACCGCAACCGGTCACCGTCTTTGAACTTGAGGCTTTGGAGGTCGTCGGTGTGGCCGCGCTGGGCGCGGATCCAGCCCTTTTCGGAACAGATGACGGTGACCGGTTCCTTCTCGATCATCGCCTCGAGCGGCACCACGACGGCGCTCGGCGCGTCGCCTATCTCAGTTCGGCGGCGGCCGAGTTCGGTCTTGGCGCCGAATTCCTTGCGGATGTCGGCGATCTCGTCGGCGATCATCTTCCAGCGCTTCTTCTCGTCCTTGAGCAGCGCCTGCAACGCCCTCTGTTCCCTGGTGAGCGCGTCGTTCTCGGCGCGGATCTCGATCTCCTCGAGCTTGCGCAACTGGCGCAGGCGCATGTTGAGGATCGCTTCCGCCTGCACCTCGGTCAGCTTGAACGCCTTTATCAGCGCGGCCTTGGCGTCGTCGGTCTCGCGGATGATCCGGATCACCTCGTCGAGGTTGAGATAGGCCACCAGCAGGCCACCGAGCACCTCGAGGCGGTGCGCGATCTTGCCCAGGCGGTGGCGGGACTCGCGTTGCAGCACGTCGTGGCGGTGGTCGAGGAAGGCTTGCAGGGCGTCGCGCAGGTTCATTACTCGCGGCACGTTGTGGGCGTCGAGCACGTTCATGTTGAGGCTGACGCGAACCTCGAGTTCGGTATGCTTGAACAGGTATTCCATAAGCAGCGCGTCTTCAACGGTGCGGTTTTTCGGCTCCAAGACGATGCGCACGTCCTCCGTCGATTCGTCGCGGATGTCGTTCAGCATCGGCAGCTTTCGCGCCTGCATCAGTTCGGCGATCTTCTCGATCAGGCGCGACTTCTGCACCTGATAGGGCACTTCCGTGATGACGATCTGGTAGAGCCCGTGCGGCAGCTTTTCGCGCATCCAGCGCGCGCGCAGGCGGAAGCTGCCGCGTCCGGTGCGGTAGGACTCGACGATCGAGTCGCGCGGCTCGGCGAGCACGCCGCCGGTCGGGAAATCTGGTCCCGGCACCAGCTCGGCGAGCTTGTCGAAGGTGACGCGCGGGAACTTGATGAGATGCAGCAGCGCGTCGCAGAGTTCGCCGGCGTTGTGCGGCGGGATTGAGGTCGCCATGCCGACGGCGATGCCGGCGGCGCCGTTGGCGAGCAGGTTCGGGAACCGCGCCGGCAGGACGATCGGCTCGGAATCCTCGCCGTCGTAGGTGTCGCGGAAGTCAACGGCGTCGCGGTCGATGCCGTCGAGCAGCGCCCAGGCGACCTTGGTCAGCCGCGCCTCGGTGTATCGCATGGCGGCGGCGTTGTCGCCGTCGATGTTGCCGAAGTTGCCCTGGCCCTCGACCAGCGGATAGCGCTGCGCGAAATCCTGGGCGAGACGGACCATGGCGTCGTAGATCGCCTGGTCGCCATGCGGGTGGTACTTGCCCATGACGTCGCCGACCACGCGGGCGCATTTCTTGAAGCCCGAGCCCGGGTCGAGCTTGAGCTGGCGCATGGCGTACAAGAGCCGGCGGTGTACCGGCTTGAGGCCGTCGCGGACATCCGGCAGCGACCGCGCCATGATCGTCGACAGCGCGTAGGACAGGTAGCGTTCGCTCAGCGCGTCGGCGAGGCGGGTTTCGCGGATATTTTCGGCGGTGGCCGGTTTCGACATGGCGAATATTCCATCACGTTTTCGGGAGGCCTGGAACGAGGCCTACATATAGTACCGACCGCTGCGGATGCGTCAATCGGTTGCGTTATTTGCGTCCGAATTTCGCCTTGAAAAACCAACCCGGCTCTCCCAGATGAAATAAAGTGGAGACGCTCCGAGGGCCGCAGCGGCGCAAGGGGTTGCCACGGTATATCGAAGTCGAGTGGACAATGCTTCCGAACACGAAGTACGGGGAGACGCGATGGATACCGGTACGGTGAAATGGTTCAACCGCAAGCGCGGTTTCGGATTTATCGAACCTGACGATGGGGGGGACGACGCTTTCGTCCACATCAGCGCGATAAAGAAAGCCGGTCTTAAGACCCTCGTCGACGGACAACGCATCGGGTTCAACATGGCGCCGCTTCCAGACGGACGCCAAGCCACCGAAAGCCTCGTCCTGATCGAAAGCCAATCCTCAGCCGCCGAGTAATATCCGGTTTCAGGCGCTGAGCGCGGTCCGTCCGGCCAGGCGGTCGGTGAAGCGGCTCCGCGCATCCGGCGCCTTGGCCTCGCGCCGCCCGGCGAAGACGTGCCGTTCCAGGAAATAGCCCGTGGTCCTCAACCCGGCGAGTACCTCCTCGGCGCTCGGCGCGATGCCGCTGCCTGAAAGCATGAACGCCGGCAGCGCCAGCAGCTTGTCTCGGTAGGGCCCGGCGGCCTCGGCCGAGACGGCGCGCCCGGTGCGCGGTGACACGTGGGTCAGGTTGTCGAGGCTGCCGGTCGCCGCGCACTGACTGAGGTCGAGGCCGAAGCCGAGTTCCTGCAGCAGGCCTATCTCCCATTTTACGTAGACGCTCTGCCAGACCGCCGCCTCGCCGCCGCTGAGCGCGTCGAGCACCACGGCGAGGCCGTCGAACACCGGCCGGTGCGGCTCACGCTCGGGCAACGCCGCCTCGGACACGGCGCAGAGCGAACTCAGGCCGGCAAGCCGGAGCGGATCGGCCATCAGGGGCGCCGCCACCGCCTCGATCATTTCGCAACTGTAGCTGCCGAGATGTTCCGCGAGGCGCCCGCGCCAGGTCGCCTTGAGCCGGTTGCCGGGCTGGTACAGCCCGCGCGCGCGCCGCCCCGCCCCGCTACGGACCAGGCCGACGTGGCGGCCATGGTCGCGCGTCAGCAGCGAGACGATCGCCGCCGTCTCACCATGCTTGCGTGCCGACAGCACGAAACCCTCGTCGGACCATTCCATGCCGGTGAGTTTACCCCAAGCCGGCACCGATGCTAAAGCTAAGGCCACGCATCCGAACCTGTACCGGAGAGAAACGTCATGGCCAAAGACGATGCCACGCCCGTGTTGAAGGCGGCCTCGGTCGCCGCCGCCATGCCAGACCTCGAAGACGCCGCAGGCGGCGTCGTCCCGGCGTGGCAGCCGGCGACCACGTTCGAGCGCCGCGCCGGCGCCGGGTTCAGCTACCTGCGCGACGCGAGCCCGGTGTTCACGGCCGCCGAGGCGATCCTGGCGCGGCTCGAGGGCGGCGCCGAGGCACTCCTGTTCGCGTCCGGCATGGCCGCCGCCGACGCCGTGTTCCGCGCGTTGCCGAAGGGCGCGCATGCGCTGGTGCCGGACGTCATGTACTGGGCGCTGCGGGCCTGGTTGCAGGCGCATCACGACGAGGGCGCGCTCGTCGTCGAACGTTTCAAGGGCGACGATCTGGACGCGCTCGCCAAGGCGCTCAGGCCGGGAGCGACGGCGTTGGTGTGGGTCGAGACGCCAGCCAATCCGCTCTGGACCGTGACCGACATCGCGCGTGCCGCCGAGCTGGCGCACGGCGCCGGCGCGCTCTTGGCGGTCGATTCGACCGCCGCCACGCCGATCCTGACCCGGCCGCTGGATCTCGGCGCCGATATCGTCATGCATTCGGCGACCAAATACCTGAACGGCCACTCCGACGTGCTCGCGGGCGCCCTAATGGCCCGGAGCGATGACGAATTCTGGCGCGCGATCAGGCGGGTGCGGACTATGAGCGGCGCGGTGCCGGGCTCGTTCGAGGCGTGGCTGCTGATCCGCGGCATGCGCACGCTCGCCGTCCGCGTCGAGCGGGCCTGCGAGAATGCGTTGGCGTTGGCCGAGTGGCTGGAAGGCCACGATGGCGTTTTGGAAGTGCTTTATCCCGGCCTCACCAGCCATCCAGGTCACGCCGTAGCCGCCCGGCAGATGCAAGGCGGCTTCGGCGGCATGCTGTCGTTCCGCGTCGAGGGTGGCTTCGAGAAGGCGGCCAGGGTCGCCGGCGCGACCAGGCTGATCCGCGAGGCGACGTCGCTCGGCGGCGTCGAAAGCCTGATCGAGCACAGGGCTCCGGTGGAAGGTCCGGACTCGCCCTGCTCCGACGACCTGCTCAGGCTGTCGGTGGGGATCGAGGATATCGGCGACCTGAAGGCCGACCTCGCGAACGCCCTCGCCTAGTGGCGCCGCGCCCGGGCCGCGTTCAGGCGGTGCCTGCCGCCTAGCCGTGGCTGTCGATGAAGTGCTTCAGCACCAGTTTCAGCTTCAGCACCCGCTCGGCGTCGCGATGCCGTTCGGCTTCGAGGATGTCGTCGCGGATGATGGCGCAGGGTTCGCCGTCGGGCGCCTGCATCAGGTATTGGCCGTGCTCCATGGCGACGATTTCCGGGATGTGCTCGTGTTCGGCGATCGCCCGGATTTCGGCTTCGGTCAGGTCGCACAAGTCGATGTAGTCTCTGAGGGCCAACATGGCCTGGGTCCTCCCGTACCGGCCAACGCGTCGGAACGGTACCATCACCGTTCCAAGATGTCGGGCCAAATTCAGGGAGAATTATAACCAAACCGCCACATTGGCGCATTGATGCGGGTCAATCGGCGGAGGCCGATGCCGGCTCAGGCGTTGTAGTCGAGGCCCCAGTCGCGGTAGCGCTCGGGGTCGTCGCCCCATTTCTCGCGCGCCTTGACGAACAGGAAGAGGTGTACCTTGCGCTCCAGGATCGCCTCCAGTTCGGTGCGCGCGGCCGAGCCGAGTTCCTTGATGCGGCTGCCGCGCTTGCCGAGCACGATCGCCTTCTGGCTGTCACGTTCGACGTAGACGACCTGCTCGATGCGAACCGAGCCGTCTTCCTTGTCTTCCCAGGTCTCGGTTTCGACGGTCGCTGCGTAGGGCAGTTCCTGATGCAGTTGCAGATAGAGCTGTTCGCGCGTGATCTCGGCGGCGAGCAGCCGTTCCGGCATGTCCGAGACCTGGTCCTCGGGAAACAGCCAAG
This sequence comes from Rhodospirillaceae bacterium, assembly GCA_038110665.1. Classification (GTDB taxonomy): domain Bacteria; phylum Pseudomonadota; class Alphaproteobacteria; order Rhodospirillales; family Casp-alpha2; genus TMED8. Next base: position 5,042 of record JAYNJY010000136.1, read on the forward strand.
GCCCCTCGGTGAGGCCGTTTGCGAGGTGCTGCAGCAGATCCGCGGTGCCGTCGCCGGTTTCGGCCGAGATCATGAAGGTTTCGGTGAAGATGCCGGTCTCGGCCAGCTCGGCGGCGAGCGCCAACAGCGCGTCCTTGCGCACGAGGTCGATCTTGTTGATCGCCAGCACCGCCTTGCGGCCGGATTGCTGGAGCTTCTCGATGATCGCGCGGGTGTCGTCGCAGATGCGGCGCTTGGCGTCGACCAGCACCAGGATCTGGTCGGCGTCCTGGGCGCCGCCCCAGGCGGCCGCGACCATGGCGCGGTCGAGGCGGCGGCGCGGCCGGAAGATGCCGGGGGTATCGACGAAAATCACCTGCGCGGCACCGGCCATGCAGATGCCGAGTACCCGCATGCGCGTGGTCTGCACCTTGGGCGAAACGATCGAGACCTTGGTGCCGACCAGGCGGTTGATCAGCGTCGACTTGCCGACGTTGGGCGCGCCGACGACGGCGACGAACCCGGCGCGTGTCTCTTCGTTCATGCGCGGCCTCGCTTGTTCTCGACCCGCTCCAGCATGGCGGCGGCGGCGGCCTGCTCGGCGGCGCGCTTGGCGTTGCCGGAGCCGCGTGCCGGCATTTCACCGGACAGCTGCACTTCGACCTCGAACACCGGCGCGTGGTCGGGGCCCTGCCGGTCGACCACGTTGTAGGCCGGCAGCGCGCGGCCGGTGGCCTGCGCCCACTCCTGTAGCACGGTCTTGGGATCCTTCTGCGGTTCCGGCGCCTCGTCGAGCAACGCCTCCCAGTAGCGCCGGACGAAACCCGCGGCCGGTCCGAACCCGCCGTCGAGATAGATCGCCGCGATCACCGCCTCGCAGGCGTTGGCGAGTACGCCGTCCTTCTCGGCGCCGCCGGTGTCGCGTTCGCCCTCGGACATGCGGATGTGCCGGCCGAGGCCGATCTCGCGCGCGACCCGCGCCAACGCCTCGCGCCGCACCAGCGCGGTGAAGCGATAACCGAGATCGCCCTCCTCTTCCGTCTGGAAGCGGGTATAGAGCATTTCCGCGACGACGAGGCCGAGCACGCGGTCGCCAAGGAATTCGAGCCGTTCGTTGGAACTGACGCGCTCGCCGACGGCGCTGGAGTGGGTCAGGGCCTGATCGAGCCGGTCGGGGTTGGCGAAGGCGTGGCCGAGCACGGCCTCGAGTTCCGGACGCCCGGCGGCGCTCATTCGATGCCCTCGAAGAAGCGTTCGAAGCGAAGCGACTTGCCCCATTCCCAGAAGCGCCAGAAGCTGCCCTCGACGGAGAAGAACTTGACCGTGGCGCGGCCGACCAGGTTGGCGCGCGGAATGTAGCCGACATCGTCGAGGTAGCGGCTGTCCTTGGAGCGGTCGCGGTTGTCGCCCATGCCGAAGTAGTGTCCGGGCGGCACGGTATAGACTTCGGTGTTGTCGCCGTAGCCCTCGTCCGTCTCTTCGATGATGAAATGCTTGCGGCCGTTCGGCAGCGTTTCGATGTAACGCGGCACGCGGTGGAAGCGTCCGGTCCAGCCGTCGTGCACGACGAATTCGCCGGCGCGTTCGCGCTTCACCGCCGTGCCGTTGATGTGCAGGATGCCGCCCTTGACCTGGATCTTGTCGCCGGGGAGTCCGACGATGCGTTTGATGTAGTCGGTCGAGTTGTCGGTCGGCAGCTTGAACACCGCGACATCGCCGCGCTCGGGCTCTGTGAAGAAGACACGGCCCGGAATGATCGGCAGGCTGAACGGCAGCGAATAGCGGCTGTAGCCGTAGGACGACTTGGAGACGAACAGGTAGTCGCCGACCAACAGCGTCGGGATCATCGAGCCCGATGGGATGTTGAACGGCTCGTAGGCGACCGTACGGACTATCAGCGCCAGCAAAACGGCGATCGCCACCGTCTTCAGCGTTTCGAGCCAGCCGCCGCTCTCCGGCTCTGCAACGACCTTACCGGTCGGCTGGCTGGTCGGCTGCTTTACGGCGTCATCGCTCTGGTTCGGCTCGGTTTCCGCCATTTCTCGGTCCGTTCGTTCGAGGCGGGCCGATAAGGCCAGCACGCCCCTCCAGTGTCAAGGTTACGGTGCCAGGGGCACGGTCAGGGTTCATCGGGCGCGTTCGGCATCTCCGCCGGCAGCGCTTCGATGATGACGACGGCGTTGGCCATCGGGTATTCGTCGGTCTGGGTCAGGTGCACGTGTGCCCGCGTACCGGCCGGCGTCAGCTTTTCCAGGCGCCGGAGCGCGCCGCCGGTCAGCAGCATGTAAGGCTGGCCGCCGGGGTGGTTGTGCACGGCGAGATCGCGCCAGAACACGCCCTGGCGGAATCCGGTGCCGAGCGCCTTGGCGCAGGCTTCCTTGGCCGCGAAGCTCTGTGCCAGCGATGACGCCGGATTGGGCCGGCGTTTGGCCTTGGCCTGTTCCTTTTCGGTGAAGACGCGGTTGATGAAGCGTTCGCCGTGGCGCTCGAGGGTTTTCTCGATGCGGCGGATGTCGCAGAGATCGGTGCCGATGCCGATGATCATCGGGGTGCGGGCGGCTCAGGCGGTCCGCGCGCCGCCGCTTTCGCTGCGTGCCTGGTTCATCAGCGCGCGCATGCGTTTGATGGCGCTTTCCAGGCCCCCGAAGATCGCCTCGCCGACCAGAAAGTGGCCGATGTTGAGTTCGACGATGGTGGGGATGGCGGCGACGGGCGTCACGGTCTCGAAGCTCAGCCCGTGGCCGGCATGGCATTCGAGGCCGACCTCGGCGGCATGGCGGGCCGCGACGACGATGCGTTCGAGTTCGCGTTCGCGTGCGACCTGGCGCGCGTCGCAGTAGGAACCGGTGTGCAGTTCCACGACGGGGGCGCGGAGCGCGACCGCGGCGTCGAGTTGCTTCGGGTCGGGATCGACGAACAGCGAAACCCGGATGCCGGCGTCGACGAGCCTGGCGATGAAGGGCTTCAGGTGGTTGTGGCTGCCGATCACGTCGAGGCCGCCCTCGGTGGTCAGTTCCTCGCGCTTCTCGGGCACGATGCAGGCGGCGTGCGGCTTGTGCTTGAGGGCGATGGCGAGCATCTCGTCGGTGGCCGCCATCTCGAAGTTCAGGGGCACGACCAACTGGTCGGTCAAGCGCTCGATGTCGCTGTCGGAAATGTGGCGCCGGTCCTCGCGCAGGTGCGCGGTGATGCCGTCGGCGCCGGCGGTCTCGGCCAGCTTGGCGGCGCGCACCGGATCGGGAAAGGCGCCGCCGCGGGCGTTCCGGATGGTCGC
>JAYNJY010000137.1:0-2356 GCA_038110665.1 Rhodospirillaceae bacterium
GTTGGCGCTGTGCTTCCTTTGTCCGTTCGTCGACGATGATATCGGTGATTTCGGTTCGAGTGATTTCTATGCCCCAGATGGTCGCCGCATCCTGCAAATTACGCGCGATTTCCTCGTTCATCGATTCACGAGATGACTGCAACTCGTCCAGTTCCAGCTTGCCGGCGGCGGAGCGGACGATGGACGTGGCGGCTGTATGGATCGCCATATCGATATTTTGGATGCGGTAAACGGAAGCTGCCGCGTCAATGATCCGATAGAAGACCGTGGCCTCGAGTCGAACTTCGACGTTGTCCCGGGAAATCACCGATATGTCGAATTCAGGGAGTTGGCGCTCGAGGATGGAAATTCGGTGGGCGACAGGGTCGAGAAACGGAAAGATGAAATTCAGCCCGGCCTTCAGCGTATGCGTATATTTGCCAAATCGCTCGACGACGAAGACTTGCGATTGCGGCACGATCTTGACGCCTTTGAAGACCATGATCAGGGCGAGGGCGGCCAAGAGAATGGCGATGATCGACGACAAGCTGATCGAAGTTGCTAAAGAATCCATCGTGGAAAATTCCGTCATTTGAGGTGAACGAGGAGCACGGAGCGGGTGTGATAAGGCCCTGTTGCATGTCTCGGAATCTCGGCCAGGGATTATCGAACAGCTGTGCAAAAAAGACGAGAAAATTTTGATTTTTAACGAATAAAAAGAGTTGGTCAGAGCTTGCCGAGGTAATCCTTGGCCTGCTCGCGATGCGCGTCGGTGATGTGTTTAGAGACCAATCGCCAGACCGCCCAGAATACCGCCGCGTCGTCGGTGAAGCCGACCAGCGAGAGCACGTCCGGGATGGCGTCGATGGGGCTGATGAAATAGACCAGCGCGCCGACGATGGCGGCCTTCACCTTGGCCGGCGTCTTCGGATCGCGGGCGCAGAACCAGGCCGCGACCAGCGGATCGGCGAACGGCACGCGGCCGAGCGTGCGCCGAAGCTTGCCCGGCAACTCGCGCCGCACGGTTTCCTCTTCGTCGGTTTCCTTGTTCGCCACCATTGGCTTGATGCGCCGCCCCGCGATGCTTAATACGGATGCCAGTTTAGGCATGAATTGCGGCGGGGATAAGGCCATGGATGCGAAGGGTACGGCGGCGCTGGTGACGGGCGCGGCTTCGGGATTGGGGGAGGCGACGGCGCGCGCGCTGGCGGCGGCCGGCGCCAAGGTTGCAGTCTTGGATAGGAACGCAGACGGTGCCGCCAAGGTCGCCAGCGAGATCGGCGGTATCGGCCTGGGCTGCGACGTTTCCAGCGCCGAAAGCCTGGAGCAGGCCGTCGCCGAGGCCGCCCAGGCGCTTGGGTCGGCGCGCATCGCGGTCAGTTGCGCCGGCATCGCGCCGCCGGCCAAGATCGTCGGCCGCGACGGTCCGCAGGCGCTCGATACCTTCCGTAAGACCATCGAGGTCAACCTGATCGGCACCTTCAACCTGATCCGCCTCGCTGCCGCCGGCATGCAGAAACTGGAGCCGCTCGATGGCGGCGAGCGCGGCGTCATCGTCAATACCGCGTCCGTCGCCGCTTACGAGGCGCAGATCGGCCAGGCCGCCTACGGTGCCTCGAAGGGCGGCGTCGCTGCCATGACGCTGCCGGCGGCACGCGAGTTCGCCCGCTTTGGCATCCGCGTGATGGCGATCGCGCCCGGCATCTTCGGCACGCCGATGCTGTTCGGCCTGCCGCAGGAGGTGCAGGATAGCCTCGGCGCCACGGTGCCGTTCCCGTCACGCCTGGGCAAACCCGAGGAATTCGCAGCGCTGGCGCTGCACATGGTTTCGAACCCGATGCTCAACGGCGAGGTGGTGCGGCTCGACGGCGCCATCCGCATGCAGCCGAACTGACCGGCACAAGGTAGGGATTTAAAGGCATGCGAATGAAGGACAAGGTCGCCATCGTCGTCGGCGGTGGCCAGACGGCGGGCGAAACCATGGGCAACGGCCGCGCCACGGCCATTCGTTTCGGCCAGGAAGGTGCGGCGGTGCTGGTGGTCGACCGTGACGAGGCCTCGGCCGCCGAGACCTTGAAGCTGATCGAAGCCGAGGGCGGGCGGGGCTCCGTCCTCGCCGCCGACATTACCCACGAGGACCAGTGCAAGGCCATCGCCGACACCTGTGTCGAACGCTACGGCCGCATTGACGTGCTACACAACAACGTCGGCCGCTCCGAGGGCGACCGTCCGACGCCGGATCTCGATGTCGCGGTCTGGGACCGGCTGATGGACATGAACCTGAAGGGCATGTTCATGACCATCAAACATACCCTCCCGGTGATGCGCGCGCAGGAGGCTGGCTCGATCATCAACGTGTCGTCGACCTCGTCGGTCT
>JAYNJY010000137.1:2366-4361 GCA_038110665.1 Rhodospirillaceae bacterium
CGTAGACTCCGCGGGGCTGCGGGCGCACCGTTTCGTCGACCTCGTCGGTCTCGATTTGCGAGACCGTCACCTACAAGACTTCGAAGGGCGCGATCAACACCATGACGCAGCATCTCGCCATGGAGAATGCGCGCTATGGCGTGCGCGCCAACGCCATCCTGCCGGGCCTGATGGATACGCCCATGGCGATCGAGCGGCGCTCGCGCGAGCAGGGCGTCGAGCGCGACGTGGTCCGCCGCGCGCGCGACGCCAAGGTGCCGCTCAGGGGCCGCATGGGAACCGGCTGGGACGTCGCCAACGCAGCGCTCTTTCTGGCCTCCGACGAGGCGCAATACATCACCGGCGTGCTGCTACCCGTGGACGGCGGCCGGCTGGTCAGGATCGGAGAATAGGCGATGAGCCCGACCACCAAGCCGGTGCCGACGAGGGCCGCGACCGATATCGACGAAGCGATCCTGACGCGCCACTCGATCCGCGCCTTCCTGCCGACGCCGGTCGCAAAGGAGACCGTGGCGGAAATTCTCGAGGTCTCGGCGCGTGCGCCGAGCGGAACCAACATGCAGCCCTGGCAGGTCTACGTGCTGACCGGCGAGGTCAAGCAGGCGCTCAGCCGCGACATCCTCGCCGCGCACGACGCGCTCGGCGCCGGTCATGCGCCGGAAGTGCTTTATTACCCGCGCGAGTTCTTCGAACCCTTCCGCGCGCGCCGGCGCAAGGTCGGCTGGGATCTCTATGGGCTCTTGGGCATCGGCAAGGGCGACAAGGACAAGATGCATGCCCAGCACGGCCGCAACTACACCTTCTTCGACGCGCCGGTCGGGCTGATGTTCACCATCCACCGCGACCTTGAGACCGGAAGCTGGCTCGACTACGGCATGTTCCTGCAGAACGTCATGCTGGCGGCGCGCGGGCGCGGACTGCACACCTGCCCGCAGGCGGCCTTCACGCAATATCACCAGGTCATCCGCAAGCACCTGCCGCTCACCGACGACGAGGTCGTAGTCTGTGGTATGTCGATGGGCTACGCCGATCCGGACGCGATCGAGAACACGCTGGTTACCGAGCGCGAACCGGTCGAGACCTATACCAAGTTCATTGGATTCTAGGGAAACCTATCCGCGTACCAACTTGAGCTCACGCGCGATCGCCCAGCCCCAAGGTCGCGGCAGGCTTTCGGCGTTGGCGATGCGGAGCCTGAGGAAGGCACCTAGGTCGTCCGAGCTGAAATCGAGTCCGGCCTTTTGGCCGAGGCCGATGATGTCGGCGGCGGCGGGGGCGGCGGGGAGTGCTTCGGCGCCGAACTCGCCGGCTTCGATGCGCGCGACCAGCGCGCCTACGTTTTCGCGGCTCATGCCGTCACCTCATCCATGAACTTGGCCAATTTGACGTCCTTTTCTGTGACGCCGCCGGCGTCGTGAGTGGCCAGCGTCACGTCGACCCGGTTGTAGACGTTGAACCATTCCGGGTGGTGGTTCATGCGCTCGGCCTTGAGCGCGACGCGGGACATGAAACCGAAGGCGGCGTTGAAGTCCTTGAAGGTGAAGGTCTTGGCGATGGCGTCGCGGCCGTCGGTGGCCGCCCAGCCGTCGAGTTCGGCCAGCGCGCGCTTGCGTTCCGCCTCGTTCAATGTTGCCGCCATGGCTGCGTCCTCCCGCTCGTTCGGCGAATTGTACACAACGACCTAAGCGCTCTTGGTCGAAGGATCAAGTGGGCGTAAGCTCCCCGCATGAGCCCACGTTTTCACGACATAGGCGAGTTTCCGCCTGAACTGGACGATATCGCCGCCCTGGCCGAGGCGCATCCCGATGTGCCGGTCTATACCGGCGCACTGGACTCGCATCTCAACGAAAAGGGCTACATCGTGCCCGGACTGGGCGACGCCGGGGACCGCAGCTACGCGACCTGATCGTTGCGCCCGCGCGGGTTTGATTTTCTTTCAGGGTGTGAACGCCCATATCAGAATTCGACAAACACAGCCGAGAGACTGCGCGCATG
>JAYNJY010000137.1:4371-7123 GCA_038110665.1 Rhodospirillaceae bacterium
CGGCGCTTCGCGTCATTCCGGCCGAATTGCGCCGCCATCTCGACGGCGTCACCATCCACGTCGAGGAGTTTCCGAGCCCCGAGATCGAGGACGACATGGAACTCGACTCGCCGTTCGACCTGCTCGGGCTCTACAGCGGCGTGTCATTGGCCGAGAAGAGCGTTTCGGCGACGCCGCACGACCTCGACCGCATCTTCCTCTACCGCCGGCCGATCCTGGATTACTGGTGCGAGACTGGCGAGTCTCTCTCGGCCATCGTGCGGCACGTGTTGATCCACGAGGTCGGCCACCACTTCGGCCTCAGCGACGCGGACATGGACCGCATCGAGCAGGCCGCCGACATCGCCGCCGACGAGACCGTCGGCTCAGCCTGAATCGTAACGACGGTCGTTCGTGCCATTGACGCGGCGCGGATCCCATTTGCGCGGGCGCTCCTCGACCGCGTCGAGCAGGCCGTCCATGGTGAACGGCTTGAGCAGCGCCTTCTGCGCGCCGAGCTTGAGGCTGTGCGAGAGATAGAGCGGGTTGCCGGAAATCGCGATCAGCAGCGGCGGCGGCTCGGCCCCGCGCAGCTGGATCAGCGTCTCGACGCCCTCGCCGTCGTCCAAGATCAGGTCGGTGACGACGATGTTCGCCGCGCGTTCGCGGAAGAGGGCCAATCCGAGGGCGCCGCCGCCCGCGTCGCGGACGTCGTAGCCGGCCTTCGAGAGCCCCTCGCACAGATAGTCACGAAGGGCGTCGTCGTCCTCGATCAGGATGACATCGTGCATGGCGGCAGCATAGGCCGGATCGGCCTCGTGCGGCGTTCACGAAGCGCGTTTCCGCGTTCGCGAAATCGGGAGCGCCGGGGGCCGGTCAGAGGACGAGGGCGACGATGGCGGCGGTGGTCAGCGTCGTCAGCATGCCGGCGACGATCGACTTGACGCCGAGGCCGGCGATCTCGGTGCGCCGCTCCGGCGCCATGGTGCCGAGGCCGCCGATCATGATGCCCAGGCTGGCCAGGTTGGCGAAACCGCAGAAGGCGTAGGACAGCACCAGCCGGGTCTTGGCCGAGAACGTCGCCGCGTCGGCCTTGGCCAGGCCGATGTAGGCGATCAGTTCGTTGAGCACGACCTTGACGCCGAGCAGTCCGCCCGCCGCCGGCGCCTCGGCCCAGGGGATGCCGATGCCCCAGGCGAACGGTGCCATCAGCCAGCCGAGCATGCGTTGCAATGTCAGCGGTTGGCCGGCGACGTCGGGCAGCAGGCCCAGGCCGGCGTTCGCCAGGCTGACCAGCGCGACCATGACGATCAGCATGGCGATCACGTTGATCAGGAGCTGTACGCCGTCGATGGTGCCTTGCGTAATCGCGTCGACGGCGCTGGCCGACGTGCGCGGCAGCTCGACCGCGCCGATGTCGGCTTGGCCCGGTTCCGGCGGCACCATCAGGCGCGCCATCAAGACGGCGCCAGGCGCGTTGATCAGCGATGCGGTCAGGATATGGCCGAGCGCATCGGGCACGACCTGGCCGATAAAACCGGCGTAGAGCACCATCATCGTGCCGGCGATGGTCGCCATGCCGGCGCACATTACGGCGAACAGACCGGCCCGCGACATCGCCGTGACGTAGGGCCTGACCAGCAGCGGTGCCTCGACCATGCCGACGAAGACGTTGGCGGCGACGCCGACGCCGGCCGGGCCGCCGAGGTCGAAGACGCGCCGGAGCGCCCAGGCGAAGGCGCGCACCACGGCCGGCAGCACGCGCCAGTGATAGAGCAGCGCCGAGAGCGCGCTCATCACCAGGATCAGTGGCAGCGCCTGGAACGCTAGGATGAAGGTGGCGCCGGGGAAGCTTTCGGTGAACGGCAACGGTCCGCCGCCGAGGTAGCCGAACACGAACGACGTCCCCGCCCGGGTCGCTTCCTGCAGCGCCAGCACCGCCTTGTTGAGGCCGATGAACAGGGCCGCCAGCGCCGGCACCTTCAGGAGCGCCAGCGCGATGGCGAATTCGAGCGCCAGCGCGGCGGCGACCACCCGCCACGGCACGCGCGCGCGGTTCTCCGAAACCGCCCAGGCGATGGCGATGAAGGCGGCGATGCCGATCAGCGATTGTCCGGTCATATGATACCCTCTGGCGCCCAGCCTAGCCGCCTTTGCGGGACGGGCAAAGCTTGACGCTCCGAGGCCGAACAACTATCTCCTGGCAAATCGAAACCGTCGGATTCAACCCATGGCCCTGCTGCCGATCATCGTTGCGCCGGACCCGCGCCTGAAGGTCAAGACCACGCCCGTCGAGGCGGTGGACGACGAACTGGGCGCGTTCCTCGACGACATGCTGGAAACCATGTATGCCGCCGACGGTATCGGCCTGGCGGCGCCGCAGGTCGGCGATACGCGCTCGGTGCTGGTCGTCGACGTGGCGCGCAAGGGCGAGGATCCGAAACCGATGAAGATCATCAATCCGGAGATCGTCTGGCGCTCCGATGACGAGCGCGTGCACGAGGAGGGCTGCCTGTCGCTGCCCGACCACTACGCCGAGGTCGTCCGCCCCGAGGTCGTGCGCGTGCGCTATCTCGACGAGACCGGCGCGGTGCAGGAAGTCGAGGCCGCCGGCATACTTGGCACCTGCATTCAGCACGAGATGGACCATCTCGAGGGCATCCTGTTCGTCGACCACGTGTCGGCGATCAAGCGCGGCATGATCATGCGCAAGCTCAAGAAAGCCAAGAAACAGGCGGCGGCCTGACCGCCGTGACCGAGGGCGCGCTCCGCC
>JAYNJY010000137.1:7133-8124 GCA_038110665.1 Rhodospirillaceae bacterium
ACGACTAAGGGGGCGAGCAGCATGCGCCTCGCGTTCATGGGAAGCCCGGATTTCTCCGTGCCCGCGCTCGCCGCGTTGGTCGAAGCCGGCCACGAGGTCGTCTGCGTCTACACCCAGCCGCCGCGCCCGGCCGGCCGTGGCCACAAGGAACGGCCTTGCCCGGTCCATGCCTATGCCGCGGAGCAGGGGTTCGAGGTTCGCACGCCCGTTTCGCTCAAGGACGCCGCCGAACAACGCGCCCTCGCCGAACTCAGCCCCGACATCGCCGTGGTCGCGGCTTACGGCCTGATCCTGCCGCAGGCGGTGCTGGACGCGCCCAAATACGGCTGCGTCAACATCCACGCCTCGCTGTTGCCGCGCTGGCGCGGTGCCGCGCCGATCCAATGCGCCATCGAGGCCGGCGACGATGAGACCGGCATCTCGATCATGGCGATGGAAGCCGGGCTCGATACCGGGCCGGTCTATGCCATGCGCCGGCTGCCGATCACGGAAACGACGACCGCGGAAGCGCTGCACGACGCGCTCGCGGCCGTTGGTGCCGGGATGATCGTCGACGCCCTGCCGGGCATCGCGGCGGGCACCCTAAAGCCGACACCGCAACCGGCCGACGGCGTCACCTATGCCGCCAAGCTCGGCCCCGGCGACGGCCGGCTCGATTGGACGCAGCCGGCGGCGGCACTCGCCCGCAAGGTGCGCGCGTTCAACCCGTGGCCGGGCGTGTGGTGCATGGACGGCACCGAACGCCTCAAGGTGCTGGCGGCGGATGCGACGTCGGGGAATGGGGCGCCGGGCGAGGTGATCGGCCTGCCGCTGGTCGTGGCCTGCAGCGAGGGCGCGTTGAACATCACCCGCGCCCAGCGCGCCGGCAAGGCGGCCATGGACGCCGGTGAACTCGTGCGCGGCCATCCGTTACATAGGGGCGCACGTCTCGATTGACTTGGTATTCCGTTAACCGGAAGATGCGATTTAATCCAATCTGACGGTTCTCGTC
>JAYNJY010000138.1:0-8104 GCA_038110665.1 Rhodospirillaceae bacterium
GTCGGACGCCGGCTCAACTTCTACTATTTCTGGGAAAAGCGCTGGTTTTTCATCGCCATGGCGATCGGCTTCAGCATGCTGCAGTTGCCGCTGCCCGCGGATCTCTCGCGCGAGGGCATGATCGTGCTGACCATGTCGGTGGTGGCGACGATCCTGTTCATCACCGAGCCCGTGCCGCTGCCGACGGTGGCGCTGATGATCGTGCTCGGCCAGATCATCCTGCTCGGCATCGAGTCGAGCGAGGTGGCGAAGAGCCTGATGACCGATTCGGTGTTGTTCATCATGGGCTCCCTGATGCTGGCGGTGGCCGTGGTGAAGCAGAAACTCGACAAGCGCATCGCCTGGCTGATCGTGCGCATGACCGGCACCAAAACGGTCAACATCTGCTTCGGCATTTCCGCCGTATCCGGTTTCCTCGCGTCCTTCATCGGCGAACACACCGTCGCCGCCATGATGCTGCCGGTCGGCATCACGCTGATCACATTGACCTCGGACGATCCGCGCCAGGTCCGCAACCTCGCCGCTGTGCTGTTATTCTCGATTTCCTACGGCTGTTCAATTGCCGGAATTGGCACGCCCTCGGGCGGTGCGAGAAATGCGATCATGATCGGCTATTGGAAGGAATTCTTTTACGACCCGGCCAATCCGGAAACACACAAGTTCCTGGTCGATTACCTGCACTGGATGATGCACGCCTACCCGATGTTTTTGTTGCAACTCCCGCTAGTAACTGGGATCTTACTGTTCACCTTCCGGCCAGAGTACCGAAACCTGTCGCGCGCGGTGGTCAAGCTCCGCGCCGAGGTCGACATGCAGGGCGGGCTCAAGCCGGGCGACTGGGTGGCGATCCTGATCTTCTTCCTGGTGCTCGCCGGCTGGATTCTGGCGTCGAGCGAAGTCGGCATGGGCACGATCGCAATCTTCGGCGCCGTCGGCTTCCTGGTCGCCGGCCTGGTACGCTGGGAGGACGTCAATTCGGGGGTCAACTGGGGCGTCGTGTTGCTTTATGCAGCCGCCATCTCGCTCGGCGTGCAGATGAAGGACACCGGTGCCGCGCAATGGGTGGCGCACAACTTCCTTGGCGCGCTCAGTATTGTCGGCGCGGAGGCGGGGATCGGCCTTTGGGGGGCGATTTCTGCGCTCACCACCTTCGTCACCAACACCATGTCGAACGGCGCCGCCGTGGCCGTACTCGGCCCGATCGTCCTCAACATGGCTTCCGAGGCCGGCGAAAGCCCGATCGTCATCGGCTACATCACCGCGATCTCTTCGGCGTTCGCCTATCTCACCGTGGTCGGCACGCCGGCCTGCACCATCGTCTATGCCTCGGGCTACCTGAAAACCACGGATTTCCTTCGCGTCGGCTGGCGCATGTGCGTCATGTCGATTTGCGTAATGATGCTCTGCGCATATTTCTACTGGCCCCTGATAGGGATTTGAGGGTTATAATCCCCTTGAGGCGTGTGCTTCAGGCGACGGGGCGCTTTCGGAGGTCCGCTTGAGTTCGGACGAAGACAGTTATCGCGACGAATTGCAGCGCGTGCATGACGCGCGGCGCAACCGATTCCGGATCCTTGTCTGCATTGATGGCTCCGATGAAAGTTATCATGCCCTAGAGTACGCAGCTCGGATGGGCGGGCATCGCGACGACTGCGACATCATCCTCGTTTATGTGCGCCCGATCGATCAGGGGCTGCATTCGGGTGGGCTGCAGGTGCGCGTCGCCCGAGAAAACATGCTCAGTTGGGGACTGGAACTGCCTGGAATACGGCACTTGAAAAAGGGCCTCGAACTTCTTGTCGCTAATGAGGAATTGAAGGCCGATTGGGAGGTCGCCACGTCGCACACGACGGTCGAAGGCGACCCGCTCGGCGACAACAAGATCGAATACCGCCATCCGAGCGGACGCTCCATCGTGCTAAAGCTAAAGGTGGCCTCTGATGCCGCCAGCGGCATCCTCGACCAATACGATCTCGGCCCCTACAACCTGATCATCCTGGGTTCCGCGAAACGCGGCCGCAGCCGGCTGCGCGCCACGCTGACGCCGAGCGTCTCCGAAAAAGTCGCTTATCACGCGCCCTGTTCGGTGCTCCTCGTGCGCGACCTTGTTGCCGGGCATGGCCACCTTGTCTGCGTCGACGGCTCCGATTTCTCCACGAGCGTGGCCATGCAAGAGGCGGTGCTTGCCGCCCGCTTCCCCGACCCGAAGCTGTCCGCCATCTGCGTTGCCGACAACGCCGAGGGCTTGCCAGAAGCCGAACGAATCGTCAGGGAAATCGAAGAAATGTTGAAGCGCGAACTCGGTTTCAAGCTCCAAGGCACTTACGTGCGGATCGGCGATCCGGTCGAACAGATCGTCGACGCCGGCCGCGAATACTCGGTCATCGTGCTGGGCGATTCCGGCAAGGGCACGATGAATCGCATTCTCGGCGGCGGCGTATCGACCGACGTGATGCGCCTTGCGCACAACTCCGTCATGATCATGCGCTAGCCGCCGTCGACGCCTGAAGAAGGGACCGCCTTGCGACGGCTAATCATCGCCCTACCTATCGTCTTGGCCTTCCTTGGCCTGGCCGCCATCCTTGGCCCGCTGGTGCTGCCGAAAGCGACCACGGGCCGGATCGCGGCGGCGCTGATCGAGCAGGTGCTCGACCGCCCGGTGGCCGTGACCGGCGACGCTGAGTTGACACTGTTCCCGACATTCCGCATCGCCGCGCAGGGCGTCAGCGCGCAAGCCGTCGCGCGCGGTGGCAGGAATACGCCAGCGTTGTTCGACGTCGGCACGGTGATTGTCGAGATCGACGTGACCGCACTGCTTTACAATCGCGTACGGATCGAAAATCCGGTGCTTCGCTTCCAAGTCGACGGCGACGGCACAGCCAACTGGCGTCGGTCGAACGGCATCGAAAAACCCAGGCCGCCCGCCGACGACAGCTGGTCGGCAAACTCCACGAACAACCGCTCGACAACCGTCGCGCTGACGGTGCCGAGCGACGACATAGCCTGGGACAGCTCCCGGATCTCCTCGTCGTCCATCTTTTCGAACAACTGCGCAGAGTGCTGGCTGCCGACCGCAAGCATGAAAATCGCCGCCTTCTGCATCCCCGTCAGCGAACGATAGTCTTCCTTTACCCGCGCCATGGACCGGACCCTCCAAAGATGAATTTTTGACGGCCGTTAACCGCAATTTTACGATCCGCCACTAACAATTTTCACTGTTGCATCCAGGTTGGGACACCTCGAGATGTGGACGGTGTGGAAAACAGGACAGAATTGGAGACCGCCTATGCGTATCCGCATGGTGTCGGCAATGGCGTTTACGGCGTTTTTGCTGCCGACGCTCGCTCATTCCCAGCAGCAGGCGCGGCCGGAAACTCAGTCGGCACGGCTCGCCGCTGGGCCGGCTCAGGCCAATGGCCAAGACAAGCAGCCGATGGTCGAGGTATTCACCCATCCGAAGCTGGGTTTCAGCGTCGTCGCGCCACCGGGCGCGAAGATCGCCGAGAACGCCGCCGCCAAGCAGGTGACGGTGCGCTCGCCCAAGGGATTCGCGATTAACGTCCAGGCCGGGCCTTCGCGGCCCGACATTGCCCTCAACCGCATGTCCGCGCTGCTCGAAGCGCGCTACATGGGCGACGGCAAACCGTGGACGGCACGAGGTTCTGAACGTGACGTCACGATCGCCGGCCTGCCGGCCTACGAGGTCAACTACAGCGGCACCAACTCCTATGCCCGCGTTGTCGTCGTTCGTGGCGCCGAAAACGATTACGTCTTCATTTTCATGGCACCGCACCATCTGTTCATCAAGCTCGGCTACGAATTCGACTGGATATTGCAAAATTTCAAACCGGGCCCGCGCGACGCGGTCGTGACCACCATCAAGGTGCCGACCGCGCCCATGACCAAAGCCGCACCGGCCAAGGCCACCGCGGCGATGGAGTCGGCCGTGTCGAGGCGGCGGTTTTCCGCCCCCGGATTCGGTTACGAGATCGAGTATCCGGCCGACTGGGAAATCAACAAGCCAGCCGAAATGGCGGCCATGTTCAGCGGCCGCGAAGGCACGCCCGCCTATGCCGCTATCGTCGGCGTACAAAACATCCAGCCGGTCGGCGCATCGAATGGCGACGAGGCGGCCAAGCGTGCTTTCAACCAACTCACGTCATCGCTCGGCAATGCCGTCCGCGAACTCAAGATCCTGAGCGACACGCCGTGGACCTATCAGCGCGACGGCCGGCGCCTGCTCGGGCGCCAGATGACCGTGAGCTATCTGCACGCCGGCCATCATTTCCGCAAACAGCTGATCGTCATTCCGCGCCCGTCAGGCACGGTCGCGCACGTGTGGTCTTACACGGCGCCGGAAACACAGTTCGCTTCGTTTCAGCCAATCGCTACGGAAATGCTGTCGTCTTGGCGTCTCTTGACCGCCGAGGTCCGTTGAGGGTTACTTAGGCAACGGTTTCACTGACCTAGACGGGAGAGGTTTGTCCTCAGTTTCGCCCATCGGAGCGTTCCGCGGGGCGGCGGTCGCCGCGCTCGCAGCAGCGCTGGCGATTGCCGTGCCATCTTCGGCCCCGGCGCAGGAAAGCCCGCGCACTCAGGACATTCCAAGTGTCGAGCAACTCGTCAACTATTTCGACACAATCGTCTTCGGCAGCGAATTCGAGGGGATAAAAGCCAGCCCGTTTATCCGGAAATGGAATCTGCCGCTTCGAGTCGTGGCGCGCGAGTACGGCGAAATCGTCTCGGTCACTTCAGGCGGGCGGGAAATCCGCCGCCTGGAGCCGGTGCCGGTGACGGCGGAAAATCTCGGCCATGTGCAAACCCAACTCAATGCGCTCTCGTAGTTGACCGGGCTCAAGACGCAAGACGCCAAGAAAACCCGCTGGTCACCTAATTTCACCATCAACTTCGTACCACCGCTGCAGTTGGCGAACCCTCAACTGGCCGAAGTTGACGAAGCCATCCTGAAACGCCTGGCCGGGCAGGGCGGGTGCTATTTCATCACCTGGCCGGACCAGACCGGCAGCCAATTGCGCAAGGCCGTAATCGTCGTTAACAAGGCACGGCCGGCCAACAAAATTCATCATTGCGTGCTCGAGTAGATGACCCAAAGTCTGGGCCTTCCCCACGACGCCAATCCGGCCTGGCCATCGATCTTCGCGCAAACCGGGACGCTGCCGGGGCTGTCCACGGTCGATCAGATCATGGTGCGCACGTCATCACCTTAGTCGTCGGACATCCCTCGGAACTCATCAGTGACGCCATCGAACGCTATAACACCATTCTGATCAGCATCGGCGGCAGTACGATCGGCAAGGTCGTCAACGCCAGGCCGTATTACCGCCGATCGACCATTCCGGCCGGGCTCTATAGGGGGGCCAACTCGGACACCCGGACCTTCGGTGTCAGCGCCACGCTGGTGACGACCAGCAAACTCGATCCGGCCGCCGCATACGCCGTCACCCAGGCGATATTCCAGAACTTCGAGAAGTTCAGCAGCATGCATCCGGCGCTCCGGCACTTGAACAAGGTGGAAATGGCGAAGACGACCATGACCGCGCCGCTTCATGACGGCGCCAAGAAGTATTTCGAGGAAACCGGCCTGAATAAATAGCCACGTTCATGCCCCGCCGTCCAACGTCGCCGTCATTTCGACGGCCAGCTCGATTACCCTGATGGTTTCCGACCACAGGCCGAGCGACGGCAATTCCGCGAGCGGCACCCACCTTGCGTCCATGGCGTCGCCACCGGCCTGCACGCGACCACCGACGGCTCGCGCCAGAACGTCGACCAGCGTGTAGTGGTACTGCACGCGCCCGGAGTCGTCGTGACGGATAGAGTCGACGACATCGACAAGCCCCAAAACCTCGACCTCAAGGCCGGTCTCCTCCATCGCCTCGCGACGCGCCGCATCCTCCACGGTCTCGCCCAGGTGCTGGGCACCGCCCGGCAAGCTCCAGCTTCCGGCTCTGGGCGGTTTGCCGCGCTGGATCATCAATACCCCCTCGGGCCCGAGCGCAACGATTCCGACCCCGACGAAGGGGCGGCCCGGGTATTCGCGGCTTTCGGATGTCTCGGTCATGGCGGCGGTCAAATCATCTTGCGGAGTTCGTATTGTTGTAGAAGCGCTTCGGGAATCCAAGTACCATACCGTCACAACAAAAGGTTTCCGGCCGATTTTAACGGCCGACTTAGCGGACAACTGCGGCAGGCGAGGACGAACGATGTCGTCACAGATCCTTCAGCGCCAGACCTTCAAGCCCGGCGCGAAGATATTCAAGGAAGGCGAGGACGGCACCATGGCCTACGTCGTCCAGGAAGGCGAGGTCGAGATCGTCAAGACGATCGATGGCGTCGAAACCGTGCTCGGCACCATCGGCCAGGGCGGCATCTTCGGCGAAATGGCCTTGATCGATGCCAAGCCGCGCATGGCGTCCGCGCGGGCCAAGCGAGGCACCACCATCATCTGCGTCACGCAGGCGATGTTTAACGAGAAGATGAAGAAGTCCGACCCCTTCATTCGCGGTCTCTTGAACATCCTCGCGGATGCGGTCCGCTCGCTTAGCACGAAGAAGTAAGAACCAAGAGAAAACTGATAACTTCCTACGACCAAGCCGAGGCCCGATAACATGGCGGATGAACAGCCAGCCCGTGACGCCGCCGGTACCGACCCGGCCGGCGCCGCCAGCCCAACCAAGCCCCGCGCACTCACCTTCACCCAGCGCATGCGGGCGTATCTGCTTGCCGGCATCCTGATCACGGCGCCGATTTCTATTACCTTCTACCTGGCATGGATATTCATCGGTTTCGTCGATTCCAGGGTGACGCCGCTGATCCCGGCCAAGTACAACCCGGAGACTTACCTGCCGTTCGCCGTGCCCGGGCTCGGACTGCTGGTGCTCGTTATCGCCTTGATCCTGATCGGCGCCCTCACGGCTGGGTTCTTCGGGCGGGTGTGGCTGCGCATCAGCGAGCGCATCCTCGCCAGGATGCCGATCATCCGTAACGTCTACAGCGCGGTGAAGCAGATCCTGGAAACCATCCTGGCGCAGCAGTCGAATGCGTTCCGCGAAGCCGTGCTGGTCGAATATCCGCGCCGCGGGCTGTGGGCCATCGCCTTCATCACCGGACGCACCGAAGGCGAGGTGCAGAACGTCACCGAGGAGGAATGCATCAACATCTTCCTGCCAACAACGCCGAACCCGACATCGGGCTTCCTGCTGTTCGTGCCCAAGGCCGACCTGGTGCACCTCTCGATGTCGGTGGAAGAGGCGATCAAGATGGTCATCTCGGGCGGCATCGTGACCCCGCCGGACCGCCGTCCGGCGGCCGAAAAAGCGCAGGTCTATACCAGCGCCACCACTTTCGAGGCCGTCGATGTGGTTCGCGAGAAGGACGGCGCTCCGATCCTGGTCGCGCGCGGCACCCGCCCGGGCGAAGTCCAGGCGCAGGTCAAAGCTGAAATCGACGAAAACCTGAAAAGCTAGGGCTGCCGTGGCTTCAGCCCGCGTTGCCCCATCCGCCACAGCAGCAAATCGATCCTGTCCTGGCCGAAAAACGGCTCGCCTTCGAACACCATGAGCGGCACGCCACCGTGGCCGGCGGCATCCTGGGCGGCCTCGTTGGAGTGAATCTCGGCGTCCAGGTCGTCGGCATCCGTCTCGACCCGCGCCAATGCCTCGCTCGCGTCCAGGCCGGCCCGCCTTAATGCCGCGGCGAGATGTTCGCCATCGTTCCAATTGTCGGTATCGCCGTCCCAGATCAGTCGCGCCACCTGGTCAAGATAGGCGAGCCCCTTGCCCTGGCGCGCCGCCAACTGCGCAAGACGCGTGACCCGCCGGATATGGGGCTGGTCCTCGGCGATCTCGCCGGTCGCCAGGTTTTGCACAATCGGGTCCGGCACCGGGCGGCGGTACTTGATGCCATGGCGCTCGGCCAGCCGGGCGGTATCGAGCAGGTTGTACGGACGATAGTGCTTGGACGCACGAACGCGGAAGAAATCGGGGTCGCGCACGGCGATTGGGTAGACCGGGCGCAGGTTGACCGTGACGTCGTAGTCGCGCTCGATCCCAAGCACCCGATCGAGCGCGAGATAGCAGTAAGG
>JAYNJY010000139.1:0-3319 GCA_038110665.1 Rhodospirillaceae bacterium
CGGTCAGGCTCGGCACTAGCGAGACGATGCGCGCCGCCGGCTGGGCGCGGTGCGTCTGGCCGATGGCGTCTTTCAGTTCCGTGGGCATGGGCTCTCGTTCGTGGCACGGCGGAGCCACATCATAGTGGAACCGCCGGGGCTTTCCCAAGCTCCTGAATTTCACTGCGACTTCAGGTATTTGACCGCGGTCACGGCGGCGGGGGCGCGGGTGTGGTTTAATGATGCATCTGGAATCGGAAACCTCGCGTGCCTGGCGAAAAACCGGAAAGCCAACGGATGACCAAACCGGAACCGCAGAAAGCCAATCCCGCCACCAGCGTCGATATCGAAACAGCGCTGCTGCTCGGTGCCGTCATCAATGCGCCGGAACCGATCTTCCGCGACGATGCTGATGGGACCGTCAGGTATGCCAACCGGGCGGCGAGCGAACTACTTTCCGGACTGCCGGCGGCACTCGGCTCGCCGCTGCCGGAGAACTGGCGCACGCAGTTGCAAGAGGCACTCGCGGCCGACGGCCGGGTCGAGATTTCCATCGGCGAGCGCGTGTTCGATATCGTCGCCATCGCCGGCGGCGGCAGCGACCTCGTCACCGCGCACCTGCACGACGTCACCCGCCACAAGGTCGCTGCGCTCGAAGCCCAGCGCCGTGCCCACGAGGACCCGCTGACCGGCCTCGCCACCCGCCAAGTCTTCCTCGAACACCTGGCGCATACGCTCGCTCTGGCGCGGCGCAAGGAACGGCTGGCGGCCGTGTTGATCATCGGCCTCGACGATTTCAAGGCGATCAACGAAACCCTCGGCCACGCCGCCGGCTACGCGCTGCTGCAGGCGACGGCCAACCGGTTGGACCGCTGCCTGCGCGATACCGATACGCTAGTACGCCTGGGCGGCGACGAGTTCGCGGTGATCCAGCCCGAGCCCTCCAATGCCGACGGCACTGCGCAACTGGCCCGGCGCCTAGGTGCGGCGCTGCGCGAGCCGGTGACGTGGCAGGACCGCGAAATCGTACCGGCGGCGAGCATCGGCATTGCCATGTATCCGGACGATTCAGACGATGCCGACGAACTGCTGCATCACGCCGACATCGCGCTCGACCGCTGCAAGGCGGAGGGCGGCGACGACTATCGCTTCTTCGTCACCGAGATGAACGACACCATCTAGCGCCGCCGCGCCATCGAACACGACCTGCGCGCCGCCATCGAGGAAGAGCGCCTCGAAGTCCACTACCAGCCCACGTTGGACCTCTCCACCGGCTGCATCTCCGGCATGGAAGCCCTGGTCCGCTGGATCGATCCGAACCTCGGTTTCGTCTCGCCGGCCGAGTTCATCCCGATCGCCGAGACCTCCCACCTGATCGTGGCGCTCGGCAACTGGGTGCTGAAGAAGGCCTGCCGCGACACCAAGGCCTGGAACCCGGCCTGCTGAAACTCGAAATCACCGAGACCGCCGCCATGAACGATGCCGCCCGCGCCCAGGAGGTGTTCGCCGGCATCGCCCAGTTGGGCATCTCGCTCGCCATCGACGACTTCGGCACCGGCTATTCGAGCCTGAGCTATCTCAAGAACTTTCCGGTCCAGCGCATCAAGATCGACAAGGCCTTCATCGACGACACCGGAAAGAGCGTCAACGGCGGCGCCATCGCGCACGCGGTCACCACGCTCGGCCAGAGCTTCGGCATGGACGTCACCGCCGAAGGCGTCGAGACGGCTGAGCAGTTGGCCTATCTCCGCGCCATCGACTGCCAAGAAGTGCAGGGATACCTGATCGCGAAGCCGCTGCCGGGGGCCGAGTTCGCCAAGTTCCTGCAGGGTTTCGACGGCGGCCGCTTCATGGCCGCGCCCGAGGAGACCGGCTTCGACTGGAACGCGCAGCGCCGGCAGTGGCGGTGCGGTTTACTGGGCCGCGTCCAGTCGTTCGCTCAATAGCAGCCAGGCATCTTCGGTCTTGGCCAACTCCGCCTTGATCTCGCCGTGGCGGAGCTGCAACTCCATCAACTTCGCCGTCGAGCCCTGGTAGACCTCCGGGTCGGCGAGGCGGCGTTCCAACTGGGCGCGCTCGGCGGCCAACTTCTCGATCCGCTGTTCATGTTCGCGCACGGCCTTGCGCAGATCCGCGGTGGCGGCGCGCTGCTCGGCGCGGTAGCGGCGCGCCTGCTTGCGCCCGGCCGAACTAGTTTCGGCGGGTGCTTCCGCCGGCTCGCGGGCCTGGCGCCGGCGCGCGCGGCGCTCGTCGGTCAGCAGCGCGCGGTAATCCGACAGATCGCCGTCGTAGGCCTGGCAGGTGCCCTCGTTGACCAGCCACAGTCGGTCGGCGACGAGATCGACCAGGTGTGCGTCGTGGCTGACCAGCACGACGGCGCCGTCATACATGTTGAGCGCCTGTACCAGCGCCTCGCGCGCGTCCACGTCCAGGTGGTTGGTCGGTTCGTCGAGCAGCAGGATGTGCGGCGCCTCGGTACTGGTCATGGCGAACAGCATGCGCGCCTTCTCGCCGCCCGAGAGCCCTTCGCATTTGACGTCGGCGCGCTCGCCGGAAAACCCGAACCGGCCGAGGTGTGCGCGCACCTTGGTTTCGGTCGCCATCGGCATCAATCGCGCCAGGTGCTGGTAGGGCGTCTCGGCGAGGTTCAACTCGTCCGCCTGGTGCTGGGCGAAGTAGCCGACCTTGAGCTTGGACGACTTCACCAGCTTGCCGGTCATCGGCTTTAAGCGTCCGGCCAGCAGTTTTGCCAGCGTCGACTTGCCGTTGCCGTTGGCGCCCAAGAGGGCGATGCGGTCATCCATGTCGATGCGGAGGTCGAGGCCCTTTAGCACGGCGCGGCCATCGTAGCCGGCGTCGATGCCATCGAGCGTGATCAGCGGCGGCGACAGCGGATCGGGGTTTGGGAAGTCGAAGGCGACGGTATGTTCTTCGACCACAGAGGCGATCGGCGTCATTCGTTCGAGCATCTTCAAGCGGCTCTGCGCCTGGCGCGCCTTCGACGCCTTGAACCGGAAGCGCTCGACGAAGGCCTCGATGTGGCGGCGCTGGACCAGTTGCTTGGAGCGCAGCTTGGCGTCCAGTTCCTGGCGCTCCTGGCGGGTGCGCTCGAAACGGTCGTAGCCGCCGGCGTAGCGGGTCAGGCGCTTTTGCTCCAGGTGCACGATCTCGTTGACCACGGTGTTTAGGAGCGTGCGGTCGTGCGAGATCACCACCAGCGTGCCGGGCCAGGTCGAGAGATAGCCTTCGAGCCAGAGTGCGGCCTCCAAATCCAGGTGGTTGGTCGGCTCGTCGAGCAAAAGCAGGTCGGGTGCTGCGAACAGCGTCGCGGCCAGGGCGA
>JAYNJY010000139.1:3329-8072 GCA_038110665.1 Rhodospirillaceae bacterium
GGCCAGCGCGACGCGCATGCGCCAGCCGCCGGAGAACTCGGCGCAGGGGCGCTGCTGCTGCGCTTCGTCGAAACCGAGGCCGGCGAGGATGCGGGCGGCCCGCGCCGGCGCCGATTCCGCGTTGATGTCGGCGAGGCGGGTGTGGATCTCGGCGATTTCGTGCGCGTCGGTCGCGGTCTCGGCGCGCACCAACAATCGCGTGCGTTCCTTATCGGCGGCGAGCACGTGGGCGATCAGGGTCTGCTGGCCGCCGGGCGCCTCCTGCGCCACGGTGCCGACGCGCATGCCGCGGCGCAGATTGACGCTGCCGCCGTCGGGGTGGGCCTCGCGCAGGATCAGGCGGAAAAGCGTCGTCTTGCCGGCACCGTTGCGCCCGACCAGGCCGACGCGGTGGCCGGCCGGGACGTGCACCGTGGCGCCGTCGAAAAGCGTGCGCCCGCCGATACGGTAGACGAGGTCGTTTATATGCAGCATGGGCGGCGGTTTAGCACGGGCGGGGGGATGGCGCTAGCGCCGGCCGCCGGCCAGTTTCAAGGCTTCGGGCCGGGCCTGGAGCCGGCCCATGGATAAGACGCCCAAGGCCGGGCCGATGGCCAGGATCATGAAGGCGTGGTTCCAGCCCCACCAATGGGCGGCGTGGGGGATCAGGTGCACGGTCGCCAGCGTAAGCAGGAAGCCGGCGCAGGTCTGCACGGTCAGCATGGTGCCGATGCGCTCGGGCGGCGCCAGTTCGGTCACGCTCGAGGAAAACTGCGCCGAATCGGCGACGATGCTGACGCCCCAGACGAAGCATAGCGCGACCAGCGCCGCCGGCGCGCCGCCGAAGAAGAGGCCGACGCTGAGCGCGCAGCCGCCGCTGACGGTCATCGCCGCCATGGTGAAGGCGGTGCGGCCGATGCGGTCGGCGAGATAGCCGCCCAAGACGCAGCCGATGGCGCCGGCGACGCCGATCACGACGAAGGTCGCGAGGCGCGCGGCGAAGGCGGCGTCTGCTTCCGGCATGGTCAGGCGGAAGCTGGCGTCGAGGAAGACGCCGATCCACGCCCACATGGCATAAAGCTCCCACATGTGGCCCAGGTAGCCGCCGTTGGCGAGCCTGAGCGCGGGGTCGCGGAAGGCGAGCAGCGCGGCGCCGGGATCGAACTTGGGCGCCGGGCGGTGATTCGGGCCGAGCGTCACGCGGTTGACGGCGAGGCCACCCAGAACCGCGACCAACGAGCCGGCCAGGATGGTGATGCGCCAATCCAGCCCGCCAAAGGCGTTGAACAGGTGCGGCACGGCCGAACCCAGCGTCACCGCGCCGACCAGGATGCCGACCAGGAAGCCCAGGTCGCGGTTGGCCCAGGCGGCGGCCATCTTCATGCCGACGGGATAGACGCCGGCCATGCAGAAACCGGTGACGAAGCGGCAGGCGAGCACGGCATTGGAGGTCGGCGCCAATATCAACAACAGCGCGTTGGCCGTGGCCGCGATCAGGGTCGAGAACATGAAGAAACGGCGCGGATCGAGCCGGTCGGCGAGGCCGAGCACGGCGCTGGCGATGGTGCCGCAGACGAATCCGGCCTGCACGGCGCTGGTGAACAACGCCAGGCGCTCGGAAGAAAGCGTGTATTGCTTGACCAGCGACGGCACCACGGCGGTGGTCGAGAACCACAGCGCCAGCGCCGCGATGACGCAAAAGGTGAGGAGCGCGAGCGAACGGGATTTTTCGGACATTCGAACCGGGTCTCGGCGTAATGGCTTGATTTCAGCCATCTTCCGCCATTTGACCCGGTGGAAAAACGAAAAATGGCGGGCCCCTGTCAAGATGCCGTTTCCCTTGCCAGCGTCACCCGGGAAGGCTATAACCTGGTCCGCTTCCGCAGTGCAACATGCCCATGCGGGAGATACGTGGACTCTCAAAAACCGTTCAGGGAATAGACGAATGGCCGTCGAACGAACGTTGTCGATCATCAAGCCGGATGCCACGCGGCGCAATCTCACGGGCAAGATCAACGCCCGTTTCGAGGACGCGGGGCTCAAGATCGTCGCCCAGAAGCGTGTCCGCCTCACCCGCGCCCAGGCCGAAGGTTTCTACCACGTCCACAAGGAGCGCGCCTTCTTCAACGATCTGGTCGAGTTCATGACCTCCGGTCCGGTCGTCGTGCAGGTCCTGGAGGGCGACAACGCCATTCAGCGCAACCGCGACATCATGGGCGCCACCAACCCGGCCAACGCCGAGGCGGGCACTATCCGCAAGGACTTCGCCGAGAACATCGAAGCCAATTCGGTGCACGGCTCCGACGCGCCGGAAACGGCCGCCGAGGAAATTTCCTACTTCTTTTCGAAACTGGAGATCGTGGGTTAACACGGTCCGGGCCTATTTCGGCCCATCCGCTCTGGGGAAACAGGAACGGCCGCTCTTCGGGGCGGCCGTTTCTTTTTGCCTCAGGGCGCAGGGTTGACCAGGGCGCCGGCCGGCGCCGGGGCGCACTTGACGATGGCGCGCTCGCCGTCAATCCGGACCCGGCCCTCGGCGATCCATCTGACCGCGAGCGGGTAGATCACGTGTTCCTGCTCCAGGATGCGCGCCGCCAGCGCGTCGGCGTCGTCGTCGGCGTGGATCGGCACCGCCGCTTGTAGGACGATCGGGCCGGTGTCCATGTCGAAGCGGACGTAATGCACCGTGCAGCCGGAGAACCGGGCGCCGGCGTCGATGGCGCGCTGTTGCACGTCCAAACCCTTGAACGCCGGCAGCAAGGACGGATGGATGTTGATCATCCGGTCGCGCCAATGCGCGACGAATTCCTCGGATAAAAGCCGCATGAAGCCGGCCAGGCACACCAGTTCGGTGCCGGCCTGTTCCATGGCACGGGTCATCTCGGCGTCGAATTGGGCACGGCTCTCGAATTTCTTGTGGTCGATGACCAGGGTCGCGATGCCGGCCTTCGCGGCGCGCTCCAGGCCCTGGACGCCGGCCTTGTTGGAGATCACCAGCTTGATTTCGGCCG
Source organism: Rhodospirillaceae bacterium (assembly GCA_038110665.1). Lineage (GTDB taxonomy): Bacteria > Pseudomonadota > Alphaproteobacteria > Rhodospirillales > Casp-alpha2 > TMED8. The sequence continues at coordinate 6,320 of JAYNJY010000139.1, forward strand.
GGTAGGCGGGGTTTCGGGCGGCGTCGATCAAGGCTTGCAGGTTCGAGCCGCGGCCCGAGATCAGGACGGCCAATTGCCGCTTGGCGCTCATTCGGTGAAGGGCGCTTCCGGATCGTCGATGGCGACGCGCGGCTGGCCTGCCCTGGCCGGCACGATATCGCCGATGACGTATGCGTTCTCGCCCTCGGCCGCGAGCACGGCGAGCACCGTCTCGACGTTCTCGGGCGCCACCACCGCGACCATGCCGATGCCGCAGTTGAAGGTGCGGTACATTTCGGGCGTGGCGACGTTGCCGGCGCGCTTGAGCCAGCCGAACACCGCCGGTGCCTTCCATTTCCTGCCGTCGATGCGGGCGGCGGCGCCGTCAGGGAAGACGCGCGGCAGGTTTTCAGGCAGGCCGCCGCCGGTGATGTGCGCGAGGGCATGGACGCCGCCCGAGCGGATCGCGGCGAGCGACGATTTGACGTAGATCCGGGTCGGCGTCAGCAACGTGGCGCCCAGGCTGGCGCCCGGCTCGAACGGTGCCGGGGCGTCGAAACCGACGCCGGCGGCCTCGGCCACCCGGCGCACCAGCGAAAAGCCGTTCGAATGCACGCCCGTCGACGCGATGCCGATCAGCACGTCGCCAATGGCGACGCGGTCGCCGGTCAGCGCGTCCGTGCGCTCGACGGCACCGACGCAGAAACCGGCGAGGTCGTAGTCGCCGTCCGAATACATGCCGGGCATTTCCGCCGTCTCGCCGCCGATCAGCGCGCAGCCGGCCTGGCGGCAGCCCTCGGCGATGCCGGCGACAATCTCGCGCCCGGCCTCGACGGAAAGCCGGCCAGTCGCGAAGTAATCCAGGAACAGCAGGGGTTCGGCGCCCTGCACGACCAGGTCGTTGGCGCACATGGCGACGAGGTCGATGCCGACGGTCGAATGGTTGTCGGTGGCGATGGCGACCATCAGCTTGGTGCCGACGCCGTCGGTGCCGGCGACCAGAATCGGGTCGTTGTAGCCGGCGGCCTTCAAGTCGAATAACGCGCCGAATCCGCCCAGGCCCGAGGTCATGCCGGCGCGCCGCGTCGACTCGGCTAATGGCTTGATCGCCGAAACCAGGTCGTTGCCGGCGTCGATATTGACACCCGCATCCTTATAGCTGAGGCCGGGCTTTGGGCCGGGATTCCCGGCGGGTTTCCCGCTGGGGTTTTCAGGGGCTGCGCTAATGGCTTTTTCCTCCGCCGGGGTCTTGATAGATTAACGCCCTCTTCGGGCGTCTGTCGCACGTCCGAACATAAACCAAGACAAAGGCAATGCAATGGCTGGGCGACGTATTTTCGGCGTGATCATAATCCTCGCGGTGGCATTCGCCGCGGGGCCGGTGGCGGCTGCCGGCACCGACGTGTTCGAGGTCCGGGACGTCGCCGTCGACGTCACCGCCAAGACCGCCGCCGAGGCGCGCGAGCGCGCCATCCAGCAGGGCCAGGCGGCGGCGTTCCGCAAGCTCCTGGAGCGCCTAACGCTTAGCACGGACCACGCAAATCTGCCACATTTCGAGCCCGCCGAAACGACACCCTACGTCAACGATTTCTCGGTCTCCGACGAGAAGACCTCGGCCGTGCGCTATCTCGCCAAGCTGCATTTCCGCTTCAAGGCCGACGACATCCGCCGGTTGCTGCGCGACGGAGGATTGCAGTTCGCCGAGACGCCGAGCAAGCCGGTGCTGGTGCTGGCGGTGTTCCAGTCGGCCGGCGGCCTGGTGCTGTGGGAGGAC
>JAYNJY010000140.1:0-8058 GCA_038110665.1 Rhodospirillaceae bacterium
TGGCCGCCTGACGCGACGCCTCGACATCATCGATCCGGACCGGAATTTCCTCGACCCGGCCGGGCGGCAATCCGACCTGGCGAACTGGGCGCCTGGCCTCTTGCGGATAGGTCGCCCGCCGGTACTCGTTCAAGCGGTCTCGGATCAAGGCCGGCAAAACACCCTCCTCGACATGGCCGCCAAGGATCAAGCCTTCGGCCAGAAACAGGAGGTAGTCCTCCAGATCGACGGTACTGTCGAAGATCGCCCCCGCCGGGGAAGCTGCGACCTGTGCGACTTCGAGACCGCTGAGCGTCTCGCGGATGGTCTCAACCAGGGTCTCGGTCGTGCAGGGTTTGACCAGCAGGCGAATGCCGACCTTGTCCAGCTTTGCCGTAATTTCCGGATCGACACAGCCCGAGAGCACGTTCGGCACGACGCGCGGATAATCGGTCAGCAGCGTCTCGATCAGTGCGTCGCCCTGCATTGCGGTCATCCGCATGTCGGTGACCACCACGTCGGCGGGCTCGGCGGCCATCTTTTGCAAGGCGTGTTCGGCACTGGTGACGAAATCCAAATGCCACTCGTTTCGAAACGGCCGCAGGTTGCGCCGGATCGCTTCCAGCACCTCGAACTCGTCATCGACGAACATGATGCCCGTCATGACGCTCTCCGTATTAAAATCGTTGGAATTCTCGATTTCCAGAACCCTTGACCCATGTCTCTCGGTCAAATATCCCCATTTGAGGAGCCCTTCGACGGTCGGGTTGTAGACCCCGGTCGCTCGCGCCATATTGTGATGAGCGAAGGACAGACCATGATCGACATCGATATCGTGCACGAGGTCGCCGGCCAGTTGATGGCCAAGGCGGCGATCGAAATCCCCGACGACTACCTCGCCGGCATCAAGGCGGCGGCTGCGAAGGAGGAAGGGGAGCTTTCGTCCTTCGTGTTACAGGCCATGCTTGAAAACTACGAAGCCGCGAAGGAAGACCGCCGCGCCATGTGTGCCGATACCGGGGTGCCGCGCTGGTACGTGAAAATCGGCAACGAGGCGACGATACAAGGCGGCGCCGTGGCGCTCGAAGATGCGCTTCGCCGCGCCACCGCCGAGGCGACCACCAGCGTGCCGCTGCGCCCGAACCGGGTGCACCCGCTCTGGCGCACCGACCACGACAACAACTGCGGTATCGGCGCGCCGGAAATCGAATACGCGTTCGAGCCGGAGGGTGATTGGGTCGATCTCACCACGGTCCACAAGGGCGGGCTCTTCGGCACCGACTACCGCATGCTGTTCCCGGGCGACGGCATCGACGGCATCAAGCGCTTCTTCATCGACAGCCTCGTCGCCTTCGGCAAGCGCGGTCTCGCCTGCCAGCCGGCGATCATCGGCGTCGGTCTCGGCGGCTCCAAGGACACCACCATGGTGCTCGGCAAGCGCGCCGCGTGCCTGCGCATCGTCGGCGACCGCAACCCGGACCCGAAGATCGCGGCTCTCGAGGAGGAATTGAAGGAGATCGGCAATTCCATCGGCATGGGCGCCATGGGCTTCGTCGGCAACGCCATGGTCGTCGATTGCCATGTCGAGGTCGGCTACTGCCACACCGGCGGCATGCCGATGAGCGTACACGCGTTCTGCCTGTCGAGCCGGCGCGCCACCGCGCGTCTGCAAGCCGACGGCCGGGTCGAGTTCCGCACCGACCCTGAATGGTTCACCCCTTACATGCGACGGGAGACGGTCGAATGGTCAACGCCAGCGGCAACCTCAAAACAGTCCGCCTGAGCACCAATCCGAGCCAGGAAGACCTTAGCAAGCTCCAGATCGGCAACATCGTCTATCTCGACGGCGTCGTCTACACCGGGCGCGAGGGCGTCTATACCAAGGTGATCGAGAAGGGCGCTCAAGTGCCGCTCGACCTGCCCGCCGTCAGCGCCGCCAACTTCCACTGCTCGCCGGCCGCCGCGGTCAACCCGGACGGCAGCTACAACCTCCGCGCCGTCACCGCGACGGCATCGTTCCGCTTCTCCAAGTGGATGAAGAAATGGTTCGAGCTTTCCGGCGCCAAGCTCGTCATCGGCAAGGGCGGCATGTCGGGTGAGGATTACCGCAATCTGTTCGTGCCGGCGGGCGCGGTTTATCTGACCACGGTCGGCTATGGCACCGGCGCGCTGTTGGGCCGTGGCGTCAAGAAGGTGGCGGATGCCGTCTGGCTCAAGGAACTCGGCATCGCCCAGGCCATGTGGGTGCTCGAGGTCGAGAACTTCGGCCCGTTCATCTGTGACAGCGACCTGGACGGCAATTCGTTGTTCGAGCGCGAAAACCAGCGCATCTCGCAAGGCCTCGGGCGCGCCTACGAAGGCACCAAGCCGGCCATCCTCAAACGTTACGGCGAGACCGACGACCGCTCGGACGAGTTGATCTGAGGCGAGCTGATCTGAGGCGAGTTGATCTGAACGGGCCCAGAAAGGGGTGCCGGAACGGAACCCGGTACTTTATGCTTGGCACATGACGAAACGCATGACGGCAATGGTGACCTGTTCGCCCATTTGGTGGCTGCGATTGCTGCTCATCGGTATTGTGCTTGCGGGCTTGGCCGTCACTGCGCACGCTCAGAGCGACACGCCGATCCCGAACCAGGCGGCGATCGAATCCTGGGATTCCGAGATCGAACGCATCGCCGGACGGCTCAAGAACGCCGACACCGTCGCGCAGGAAGAGCGCCAGTTGCGCAAGCGACTTCAGGCCATCGCCAGCGCCGCCTTCGTCGCCGAACGTGACGCCGCCGCCCGCGCCAGCCGGGTCCGTGGTCTGCTCGCCGCGCTCGGCCCGAAGCCGAAGCAAGGCGAAGAGACCGCAACCGTGCGCGCGCGCAGGCAGGCCCTGGAAGCGGATATCGCGCAGTTCGAAGGCAAAGCCAAACAAGTCAACCTGATCCTGGCCAAGGCCAGGCAAGTGACCGACGAACTCGAGGCCCGGTCGCGTGAACGGCTCAAGAAGCAGCTGTTCGAACGCAGCGTCAGCCCGATCGGCTACAAGGTCTGGACCGTCTCCATCCCGGAAGCCGGCGATCTGATCCGTCAGACGGTCGTCGCGGCGCCGGCCGCCTGGTGGCGCGACCTCATGGCGCGGGAAGATGACCGCCAGGCGCTTTTGCGCGACATCTTCGTCATTCTGGCGTTGTCGATCGGCGCCTGGCTCGCCGGGCGCTGGTCGCGCATGCGCTTCGGGCGGGTCCGCGGCATCGAGGAACCGACCTACAGCCGCCGTGTCCTGGCCGGCCTGGCCGAAGGTGTCGGCAGGACGCTCGGCCCCATCGTCTTCGTCATCCTGAGCGGCATGACGCTGCTCGATTCTGAACTCATCCGCGGCACAATGGCGGCGCTCGTCCTCGCGCTGGTCAAGAGCTTCGCGGTGTTTCTTCTCGGCCACGCCCTGATCAACGCGGCCTTGACCGCGAAACGCCAGCAGTGGCGCCTGCTCGACCTCGCGCCGGAGGCGGCCAGGCGCCTGGTCACGCGGCTCCGCTTGACGCTAGCCGTGTTCGTCGTGCTCAACGGTTCGCGCCTCGCGGTCGCGTGGGCATCGCCGTCCGCCGAACTGGAGGCGGTTTCGGCGCTGATCTTCTCGCTCGCCATGGCGCCGCTCCTGATCTCTCTGCTCGCAAACCAAGCGTGGCAACGTGCCGGCGCGGCACCGGCCGCCGCCGCCCTGCCGCGTTGGCGTGCCTTCGCCATCCTGGCGCTCGGCGCTCTTCCTCTGATCGCGGCGATCGGCTACCCGGGCCTCGCCACCTACCTGGTCAAATGCGTCGTCATCACCTCGGTGATCGGCGCCGCCCTGCTGGCGCTCCGCGCCGCCGGACGCGAAGGCCTCGGCGCCGTCTTCGACCCGGAGTTCCGGCTCGGCCGCGCCATGAGCGGCACCCTTGCCCTCGATGCGTCGACCAACGGCAAAGTCGTTTTCTGGCTCCGCGTGCTGCTCGACTTCCTACTGCTCGCCGTCGCCGGGCTGGTGCTGCCGCAGGTCTGGGGGTTCAGCACTGAGGAGACGCTCGGCTCCGCCCAGTCGCTGATGCAGGGTATCAAGATCGGCTCCTATACGCTGTCGCTCGTCGACATCATGGTCGGCGTGCTGCTTTTCTCCGGCCTCGTGTTCCTCACCCATCTCGTGCAGCGCGGCCTCGAGCGCCATCTGCTGCCGAACCTGTCGAGCGACAAGGGCGTTCGCGACGCGCTCAAGACCGGCGTCGGCTACGTCGGATTCGTCATCGCCACACTGGTCGGCATATCGGCGCTCGGGCTCGACCTTTCCAACCTGGCGCTGATCGCCGGCGCGCTCTCCGTCGGTCTCGGCTTCGGTCTGCAGAACGTGGTCAACAATTTCGTCTCCGGACTGATCCTGCTGGTCGAACGCCCGATCAAGGCCGGCGACTGGGTGGTCATCGGAGGTCACGAAGGCAAGGTCAAGAAAGTCAACGTCCGCTCAACCGAAGTCGAGACCTTCCAGCGCGCCAGCGTGATCATCCCGAACGCCGATCTGATCTCGTCGCCGGTCGTCAACTGGACGCACAAGGACCTGCTCGGCCGTGTCGAGGTCCGTATCGGCGTCGCCTACGGCACCGATGCCCGCAAGGTCGAGAAGATCCTACTCGATTGCGCCCACGCACACCCCAATGTCATCTCCCATCCACAAGCGACCGTAGTGTTCATGGACTTCGGCGACAGTGCGCTGATCTTCGAGTTGCGCGCCTATCTCGCGGACGTGGAATACCGTCTTTCGACGTCATCGGATCTCCGCTACGCCATCAACGACGCCTTCCACGCCGAAGGCATCGAGATTCCGTTCCCGCAACGCGTCATTCACATGGCGCCGGGAGCGACACCGCCGAAGCCGGAGCATTAAGGCAGCAGCGTCGCCAGCGAAGAGAAGCGCGGGCGGAACAGCGCGAAACTGTAAACCTGACCGGCCGACAGCACGCCCGTGGCCAGCATCGGCTCATAGTCGTAGAACACCTCGACGGCGATGACGTTCTCGTCCGACCGCACGACGAAGTCCTGGGGCAGTTGCGCGACACCGCCCTGGATGCCGAAATGACGGCCGCCGCTGCCGCCGCCGTAGCCGCGCTGCCAGACCACCAACGGCGAGGCACCGGTCGGGTTGGTCAGCGACGAAACGACGATGCGGCCGTCGCTATCGACCGGATAGGGCGTCATCACGTGCCGGGCGGCGCCGACCAGATTGAGCAGCGCCGCCTCCAACAACACTTCCGATTGCGCCACCAGGTCGGCCATGGTCGCGGACGTGCGCTCGACCTTCTGGTTCAACAGTACGTAGCGCGTGACTTCGACGCCGGCGACCATGAGCGCGAACACCACGGGCACGGACATCGCCAGTTCGACGGCGAGCGTGCTGGTTTCGGATCGGCGGAAGCGCCGCCACAGTTCCGACCAGAGCACCGGCCAACGCGCCACGTGCCACCATCTTTCGCGTCGGCGCTCGGGCGCTCTGAAGGGGGTGCTTATCGCCATGACAGCCTCGCGTTCGCCTCAGGATTCCCAGGGTTCGTTTCTGACGGCGATGGCGCTGTTCAGGGTGAAGTGCCCGTCGGCACCGATGACGTGGCCGAGCAGCGGCGTCAGCAGCGGCCAGTCGGAGCGCATGCGGTAGACGACGATCTCACCGGAGCCGCCGGCACCGGCCTGGCCCACGTCTGGATCCCATTGGCCGTTGCCGTTCTCGTCGGTGAAGGTTTCGCCCGGATCGTAGGTGCCGTTGCCGTCGACGAAGGCCTCGCCGCGACCGATGTCGCCGAAGCTGGGATAGACCAGGATCTCGACCTCGGCGGCGTTCATGTCGACGAGGCCGAGCGTGTGGTCGGCAATGATCTCGATGATGCGCTCGAGGCGGGTCTGGGCTTCCGGCACCTGGCCGGTGATGCCGAAGCGTGCCGCGTCGCGGAGCCCGCTTTCCATCAATGTCGAGGTGAACATGATCATGCGGAATTCCATGGTGCCGACCACCATCAGCACCAACGGCATGGCGGCGAAGGCGACCTCCACCGTCGGCGAACCGGCGTCGTCGCTTAGCGCGCGGGAAACGGGGCGAAGCAAGCGCTGCAGCATGGTCGACATACTCCTGACGACCCAATTATGGCCGCCGGAACGTACCGGCACGAATTAAATAAATGCCCGCAAATAAAGATAAAGTTTTATCGAATTCGGCGCATATCAGGCCGCCAGGCGCGCCACCTTGCCGATGGCGGCGGCGGGATTGACCAGCCCGCCGTTGGTCGGAATGTGGGTGACGGCGATCAGTTTCACGCGCGCGTCGATCATGTTTTCGAGCGCGGCGACGTCGAGTTCGCCTTCGGGCGTGCTTGGCGCCACCTCGACGACGGCGCCGGTGCGCCTGGCGATCTGCAGATAGGCGATGTAGTTGGAGGCGTATTCGGCTTCGGCCGTGAGGATGCGGTCGCCCGGCTTGAAATCGGCGGCGAGGCCATAGAACGCCGCCTGCCAGGCGACGGTGGCATTTTCCATCAGGGCGATTTCGTCGACGCCGCAGTTGAGGAAAGTGGCCAGCGCCCGGTAGGTGTTCTCGAAGGCGTCGCGCGCGCGATCGTGCGCCTCGTAGCCGCCGATCTCCGCTTCCAGGGTGAGATGCGCGACGACCGCGTCGAGCACGGGCTTCGCCATCAGGCCGGCGCCGGCGTTGTTGAAATGGATCACGCGTTCGGCGCCCGGCGTATCGGCACGCACTGCCGCAACGTCAATCTCCCGCATCGGCTTGCCTCCCGTCAACGGCAGGCCAGGCGCGCGAAGCATTGCGCCACGACCTTGATTTCCTCGTCGCTAAGCAGCCGCGCCTGCGCCGCCATGATGTCGCGCCGGCGCGCCTTCTTGTCGAGCTTTAGGCCGATCTCGCGCAACTCGGCGAGCCGTTTCTCCATGTAGGCTTCCGGCTGGCCGGCGATGTTGGGGATCATGGCGCTTTTCGATACGCCGGCGGCGGCGCGGTGGCGACCACGTCCTGGCGCGGTGCGCCGCAGGGCAGCCGATGGAAATGCGCCGCTAGGTCGGCGATGTCCTGGTCGCGCAGGTCGACGACCAGTGGGTCGATGATCTCGTTGTTGCGCCGTACGCGTGTGAAGCTAAATCGTGCCGCGCGCTGCTTCTGGTCGAGATCCTTGAGCAGTATGGCGCCGGCACGTTCGTTGGCGAGGCTGCGCATATCGAGGAGCTACTTTTCCAGGTATCAGGTCTGCTGGCCGGCGAGATTGGCCAACGTTTCGTCGGGCGCGACGCCGGCGGCGCTATGGCAACCGTCGCAGGCCCACGCCAGTTCGCGCCCGCGCGCCGGGTCGCCCGTCGGCATGTCGGCCCGCACGGGTACGGCGCACGCGACGGCGAACAAAAACAATGCGACACCAGCCATCCGCCATGGAGAAGGTTTTCTTCTATTCATGCGGCAGGCCTTTCGTCGTGGAGTATTCGAATTTGAGCCGCTTGCCTGGAAACACCACGCCATGCGCGGCGTGGGCGGCCTGCGCCGCCTCGGCGAAGCCGGTCAGGATCAGCCTGAGCTTCCCTGGATAGGTGCTCACGTCGCCGATGGCGAACAACCCCGGACGCGCCATCATCGCCGTCGCCGGATCGACGACGACCCGTCCGTCGGCCAGCTCCGGGGCCCATTCGGCGACCGGGCCGAGCGATTGCGCGAGACCGAAGAACGCCAGCAGCGCGTCGGCATCGAGCCGCCGTTGGTTGCCCGCCGTATCCGCGACCGTGACGGCGGCAAGCCGTCCACCCTTGCCTTCCAATCCAGCCAACTGGTATGGCACCACCAGCTCGACGTCTCCCGTCTCGGCCAACTCGTACAACCGGGCTGTCTGGGCGTCGGCGGCGCGGAACTTGTTGCGCCGATGCACCATGTGGACCACCGCCGCCGTGCCGGCCAGCACGAGCGCCCAGTCGACGGCTGAGTCACCACCACCGGCGATGACGACGCGCCGGCCAGCGTAGGCGGCCGGATCGTGAATGGCGTAATGGACGCCCGCGCCCTCGGCGCCGCCCTCGTAG
>JAYNJY010000141.1:0-720 GCA_038110665.1 Rhodospirillaceae bacterium
GTCTTGCCGTCGAAGACGTAATCGGCGGGACCGCCGCAGCGGGTCGAGACGACCGGAACGCCGCAGGCCATGGCCTCGAGGCCGGCGATCGCCAGTCCCTCGTGCAGCGATGCGATGACGAAGACATCGAGCGATTGATAGAACCGGCGTAATGCTTCCGCGTCGAGTACGCCGGCGAACGAAACCGCCGCCGTCACGTCGTGGCGCGCCGCCAAGTCGCTCAGCGCCGGGGAAGGCGTGCCGGTCAGCGCCAGGGTCGCGTCGAAGCCGCGCGAACGCAGATCGGCGAGCATGGCGAACAGCAGGCCGGCGTTCTTGCGCGGATCATCGAGCCGGCCGGCGAAACCGATCCGGCAACCGCCGTGCGGAACGGGTTCGGCCGGCGTGAAGAAGTCCGTGTCGACCGGAATCGGCAATCGGCGGATGGTCTTGGCCCGTGCCGGCGCGATCTCCTGCAGGCGTGTCACAGTGTCGGCGCTGACGCAATAAATCAAGTTGTCGGCGGCGAGTACCCGCGTCTGCTGCCGCGCCAACGCCGGCGTCACCATCAACGCGTCGACGGCCTGGCGCCAGGTCGGCATGGCCCGCCAGCGATGCCCGCGGTCGGCCGCGAGATCGGCCGCGCACCAGATCATCTGGCGCCGGCCGGCGGCGGCCAGGGGATTGGCGATCAGCACGGTGCCGCCGACCGCGACATGGCGAGCGTGTTCGGCGATCAGC
>JAYNJY010000141.1:730-7999 GCA_038110665.1 Rhodospirillaceae bacterium
CGGCTGTCTCGATTGGTTCGCCGGCTATGGCGAGCGCCACGCCGCCGACGGCGCGGTGTAACGCTGTTCGAGCCAATGGCCCGTGCACGGCACGGCGACCGACCGCGCGCCGCCGAACGCGGACGCCGGGGCATCGCCGCCAGACGCCAACGCGTAATAGGCGACCGTGACGTCGTGGCCGGCATCGGCGAGCGCACGCGCCATCAGGCGCGCCTTGGTCGTCACGCCGCCGGAGACCATCGGCGGCAACGTCGTGATCAAGGTCCGCATCGCCATGGCCGCTTGCTCGTGGTTAGCATCATTCGGCGTCCTTCCCGAGGATCGCGTCGATGGTCCGGCGCGCCGTATTGGCCCAGGAGTAATGCTTGGCCCTGACGCGCGCCCGGCGCGACAAGTCGGCGCGCATCTCCTCGCTGCCCAAAAGCGTCCTGATGGTGCCGGCGATCTCGTCGACGTCGTTGGGATTGAAGAAACTGGCGGCGTCGCCGAGCACTTCCGGCATGGCCGCCGTGTTCGAACTGGCGATCGGCGCGCCGCAGGCCATCGCCTCGACCAGCGGATTGCCGAAGGTTTCGACGGTCGAGGGAAAGACGAAGATGCCGCATTTGAGATAGAGCGCCCGCAACTCGGTCGCGCCGACGTGTCCGAGGAACTCGATATGATCCTCCTGGCCAAGCGACCGGATCAGCTCCTGCAGGCGTACGAAATAGTCGTCGTCGACGGCACGGCCGGCGATCCTGAGTTTGAGGTCTGGGAACTCCGTGCGGATTTTCGCGAACGCCCGCACCAGCGAGGTGAAGTTCTTTTGCACGTAGATATCGGAGACGGCCAACAGGAAGCCTTCGGAGCGGTCCACCTGTTCGCTGCCGAGAAACATCTGTTCGACACCATGCGGGATGATCTCGATCCGATCCTCGAACATGCCGAAGAAGGCACGATTGACGCCACGCTTGGCGTATTCGGAAACCGCGATCACCCGCCGGCAACCGAGAAACGAGATGAACGTGGCGGCATACAGCATCGCCCAATAGGCGAGCTTCAGGGGCCGGCGCTCGACGAACCCGACACTGACCGCGTTGCGCGCCATCACGACGTGATTGCGCGCCCGGAACGGCCCGTAGTTGGCGGGCGAAAAAGTCGAGTCGGCGGCGATGCGCCGCGTCAGGCGCGGCAGGTCGAACTGTTCGCGGATCAGGACGCGCCAAAAACCACGGGGAAAGCGCTGGTAATGGTAGGTCACGTTGTCGACGTCGGTCGGCAGCACCTCAAGCTGGTCTTCGTGCAGGCAGATGTGGATGTCGAGCCGCGCGTCGGCGGCCATCAACGGCAGCATATTGCGCAAATAGGTGACGCCGCCGCCGGTCCGCGCGTGCAACGCATTGATCATAACGCGATGATGCGTATGCGTGACGATGCTCCGTACCACCGACATCAGGCCGGCGACATGCTGCTCCCAGTTAAACATGTCATGCGCGCGTGCACGACCGCGCTCGACGAGGTCGGTGCGCAATTCGGGCGACTCGTACAACCGGCGAACACATGCGGCCAGATCGTCCGGATTGCCGAGCCGGAAATAGAGTGCGGCATCGCCGCATATCTCGCGATGGATCGGAATATCGGAGACGATCAGCGGCACCCCGGCCTGCATCGCCTCGACCATGGGAAAGCCGAAAGTCTCGGCCATGGATGGGAACACGAAGGCGTCGTAGTCGCGTAGCGCGCCGTCGAGCGCGGCATGATCGATGCGTCCCATTTCCAGAATGCCGGTATAGGACGAATCCCGGAGCGCACGCAACTCGATGCCGGCGTTGTCCCAGGCATGGAAGTCCGCCGGCTCCATGGTGATGCGCGTATGGGTCTTGAGCCCCTGCTCGTTGAGCCGGCGCGTCGCTTTGGCCAGGGTGACCGGATCCTTGTGCGGATAGTAGACTGAGACATAGAGCAGCCGAATGGAACCGTCGGCGCACCACGCCCGCCGGCCGCTGTCGAGCTTGAACCGGGGATTGACGCCGAGATAGTTGACCGACGCCGTATCGACCAGTTCCGCGTCGTAATCGCCGGCCGCGTCCAATGCCACCTGGGACGGAAAGATCGTCTCGCGCGAGCACCGCGCCGACCACAGCATCAGGTGGCGGCGCAAAAACGCCGACAGTCGTTCGCGCCAGCTCAGTCGGGGCAGGACTTTCTCGCGATAGACCGGGTTGAGGTAGATTTCGCCCTGCACCAGCAGGACCTGCGGAATCGGCGGAAACAGGATGCCGTAGTTGGCAGACGAAAACACCACGTCGGCGCCGCTTTCCTTGACGATGCGGCGCCAGCCGATCTGCTCCCACAGGAACCGGTGCACCGGACCGAAGAACCGCTTGTTCAGCGGCCGCACCGTCACCGTCCCGCCCGCTGCGGCATTGGCGGCGCGGAAATCGGACGGAACGTAGACGATCGTCTCAACGTTTTCGCGAGACAGACAGTCGATCAGGTTGGTGGTGTATGTGACGATACCGCCGGTATTGGCGGAAATGGCGTTGACGATGATCCGCATCGGACGGACTTAACCAAGAATTGATCGCCTGTCGAGCGAACAATAAGATGGCTCCGTGAAAACCAGCCCCGCACGCCACATGCCGAAACGGCCGGTCAAATGAGCCTCAGCCATCTGTTCCGATACGGCCGATCCCTGTCGCCGGCAACGGCGGCCGGCAAGGCGGGGCGATACCTGGGCCGGCGTTTCGACGCGTGGCTTCGCGACCGCCGCAACGCCGGACGCTCGACCTACCCTACAACCGCCGAAATTCCCGGCTTGGCGCCAACGCCGGCGGGCCTTGCCGACGCCGCGCCGAGGCTCGCCGAAGCCGATCTCGACCGCCTTGAGCGGCTCGCCGACAACCACGCGGCGCACCGATTCGATCTCCTCGGCAGCGGCTGGGTCGAGGTCCGGCACGGCATGACCGCCGCCGGCTTCGAAGGCCACCGCCATCCGCCGCACGATCCGGCGGCGGATCTCACTGCCATTGTCGCCCGGCTTTCACCAGGCAACCGCGCGCCCGCCGCCGAGATCAGGGCGGCGCTTTCGGAGAGCTACGTACCGATCGACTGGCAGATCGACTTCCGTTCCGGCTATCGCTGGCGCGAAGACCGCGGCAGTGCCGGCATCCCCTTCGGCCACGAAGCCGGCATCGACGTCAAGCTGCCGTGGGAACTGGCGCGCCTGCAACACCTGCCCGGCCTCGCGCTGGCGGCCCGCCTCGGCGCCCCGGATAAACGCACGGCACGGCGGCACGAATGCCGCGACCAGATCATCGATTTCATTTCCGCCAATCCGCCCGGCTACGGCGTCAACTGGCACTGCACCATGGACGTCGCCATCCGTGCCGCCAACATGGCAATGGCCCACTGGCTGCTCGGTGCCGAAGCCGGCGACGCCGGTTTCGAGCGCGAGCTCGCGCGAAGCCTGCTCGCGCACGGCCGCCACATCATGGCCAACCTGGAGCATCGCGCCGGCTTCAACGGCAATCACTATCTCGCCGACGTCTGCGGCCTGGCTTTCGTCGCCGCCGCGCTCGAACCGACAAACGAGGTCCGTCATTGGTGGAACTTCGCCAAGACCGAAGTCGTCGCCGAGACGGCGGCACAGTTCGGCCACGACGGCGCCAACCGCGAGGGCTCGACCAGCTATCACCGCCTTTCGGCCGAAATGGTGGCGTGGACCGTGGCGCTCGTGCTCGGACGCGACCGCGCCGATACGCTGCCCGCCGACACCGGCATCCGCCTCGCCCGCATGGCCGCCTTCAGCGCCGACGCGACCAAGTCCGACGGCTGCGTCGTGCAGGTCGGCGACAACGACAGCGGCCGCTTCTTCAGCCTCGGCGCCGGCGACGTCGACGACCGGCTCGATGCGAACCCCCTCGACCACGGCGCTCTCATTGCCGCCATCGGCGCACTTACCGGGACCGATACCGACGCCGGCGAACGCTTCACCATCGAGCGGGCCTTGGCCGGGGCACTTTCCGGCGGCAACGCGCTCATATCGCCGGCAGCCGTGGCGCCGGACCGAATTTCGCCCCTGCCGGCACCGGCACCGGGATCGCCGCATGGCCCGGAGGCCGCGTTGGAACTCCCCGATGGCGTCCTCGATGGCGTTGTCGCCGCCGCCTACCCCGATTTTGGCCTCTACATCTGGAAATCGCCGCGGCTGTTCGTGTCGGTGCGTTGCGGGCCGGTCGGCCAGAATGGTCACGGCGGCCACGCCCACAACGACCAGCTCGCCATCGAGCTGCAGGTCGACGGCGTCGACTGGCTCGCGGATCCCGGCAGCTACGTCTATACCGCCGACAGTGCGCTGCGCGACGCCTATCGTTCGGTCATTGCGCATGCCGCGCCGAGGATGGGCACGCGTGAGCCGGCTTCGCTCGCGCTCGGCATGTTCCGCCTCGAAGACAGCGCGCGGGCAGAGTGTCTCAGGTTCGACGCGCAAGGCTTCCTCGGCCGCCATTTCGGTTTCGGCGAGATGGTTTGCCGTGCCGTCAGGATCGAGCCCGGCCGCATCCGCCTGCGCGACGCCGTCGGCGGCGGTGTCGACTGGGCACGGGAGCAGGAAACGGTGAAACTGACGTCGGCCGAGGCGGCCCGGCGCCACTTCGGCATTCGTGTGCCGTTCTCGCCCGGCTACGGGCGGCGCCGGCAAGATTAGCCGGCGGCCGGCGCGAGCAGTTTGGCGAGCGCCAAGGCGAGCGCCTCGGTCGCAACGCGGACGTTATCCAGCTCCAGGCTCTCGTCGGCGCCGAGCGCCATGCGCCCGACACTCGCCGCCCGGCCAGTGCCGAACATGACGACCGGCACGCCAGCGGCGGCGAATTCCCGCGCCAATGTTTCGTATGCGGTGCCATAGATGCCGGGCCGTGGCTCGCCGAGCCCTTCGACAGCGTCGCGAAGCGCGGCGACCAAGGGCTCGACGGCGTCGCTTCGCACCACCGCCGGGAGCAGCCGGCGGCGGCGCACCTTGCAGACCACGCCCGGCACCGCGACGACGGCGCGGCCGATCAGGTTGGTGAGTTCGCTCTGCACCGTCTCAGCGTCCTCTTCCGGCAGCAGGCGCCGGTCGACAAGCAGACGCACGGCGTCCGGCACGTAGAGCGCCGCGCCGTTACCGCCGGCGACCTCGAGCAGTTTGTGCGTGCCGAGCCAACTGCCGGTGATGCCGTCGAAGGTGATCTGCAATTCGACCTGGCCGGATAGCCCTTGGCCGCAATCCTTGAGCGCCGCCATGGCGAACACCTAGACGGCGATGTCGCCCTTGCCCTCGCTGACGCCGCGCCCGTACATGCGCCCGTCGTCAATGGCGGAGGATTGCGGCTTGCGCGTCCAGCCGGGCCCGGCCGGCGGCGTGTCGGCGTGGGCGGCGAGCACGATGCGCGGGCCGGCCGCGGGCTTGTCGCCGAAATCGAGCAAGACGGAGAGGTTGTCGTAGGGTTCGCGGCCGTGCTCGGCGGCGAAGTCCGCGTCGACCGGCAGGCGCCGGATCGGAAGCTCCAGGTCCATGAGCATGCGTTCGAGCTTGTCGACCAGCTTGCCGACGTCGCCGGGCGGATTCTCGGAATTGATCCGCACCATGTTCGAGAGAAAGGCGAACTGCTCGGCGCGCCGGCCGACCAGATAGGCCTTGAGGGCGTCTGCAAAGGCCGCGTTGCTTTTCTCGGTCATTTGCGAGAGGATTTCCAGTGTGTTGTCCGTTGAGGCTTGCAAACTGACGGCGGCGCGTCAATTTCGATTATGTCCCGAGCGCCACGTTTTAAGCCGGAGTCTGCATGGCCACCCCCGCTTCCCTTGAAATGATCGAGCGGCTGATCGGTTTCGACACCACCAGCCGCCATTCCAACCTGGAACTGATTTCCTACATCCAGGCCTACCTGAAGGACCTCGGCGTCGACAGCATGCTGGTGCACAACGTCGAGGGCACCAAGGCCAACCTCTATGCCACCGTCGGCGACCAGGAAAAGCCCGGCATCATGCTTTCCGGCCATACCGACGTGGTACCGGTCGACGGCCAGCCGTGGGACACCGACCCGTTCAAGCTGACCGAGAAGGACGGCAGGCTAGACGGCCGCGGCACCTCTGACATGAAGAGCTTCATCGCCATCACGCTGGCGTTGCTGCCCAAGTTCATCGAGCGCGGCCTCGCCACGCCGCTGCACCTGGCGTTTTCCTACGACGAGGAAATCGGCTGCATCGGCGTGCGCCGCCTGATCGAGAAGTTCCAGCACATGCCGGTCAAGCCGGCCATGTGCATCGTCGGCGAGCCGACCTCCATGCAGGTCGTCACCGGGCACAAGGGCAAGCGCAGCTACAAGGTACACGTGCGCGGCCTGGAGGCGCATTCCAGCCTGGCGCCGCAGGGCGTCAACGCCATCGAGTACGCGGCGCGCTTCATCGCGCGGCTGCGCGAGATCGCCGACCGCATCCGCGAGAGCGGCCCCTTCGACGAGCTTTACGACGTCACCCACACCACCGTGCACACCGGCGTGATTTCCGGCGGCACGCAGCTCAACATCGTGCCGCTCGACTGCCGCTTCGAGTTCGAGTTCCGCTACGTCGGCCTCGAGGACCCGAACGCGCTCGAGGACGAGATCCGGCGCTTCGCCGCGAAGAAGCTCGAACCCGAGATGCGCGCCATCAGCCCGACGGCCGGCATCACCGTCGATCGCACCAACGACATGCCCGGCCTCGAAATGGACGTCGACGACGAGGTCGTGACCTTCGTCAAGGCGCTGGCCGGGCGCAACGATCACGCCAAGGTCGCCTTCGGCACCGAGGCTGGATTGTTCAAGACCCGCGCCGGCATTCCGACCGTGGTCTGCGGCCCCGGCTCGATCGACCAGGCGCACAAGCCGAACGAGTTCATCGCCCTCGACCAGATCACCGCTGGCGAGGCCTTCCTGGAACGGCTGATGGACAGGGTCTGCCGGTCTTGACCGTGGCCGACCGGTTTCCCGCCGCGCTGCTGGCGCTGTGGGCGCTGGGCCCTGGTCATGTCCGGCATCGGCCCGACCGACCGGCTGACATGGTTCCTCGAGGTCGCGCCGGTACTCATCGCCATTCCGTTACTGGTCGCGACCCGGCGCTCGTTTCCGCTGACGCCGCCGCTCTACGCGCTGATCTTCGTGCATGGCCTGATCCTGATCCTCGGCGGCCACTACACCTACGCCAAGGTGCCGCTCGGCTTCTGGGTCCAGGACGCTTTCGATCTGGCGCACAACCACTACGACCGCCTCGACC
>JAYNJY010000142.1:0-6341 GCA_038110665.1 Rhodospirillaceae bacterium
GTGTTAGGCCTGCCGCCAGCGTTCGTTCTGAGCCAGGATCAAACTCTCAAGTTGAATTTCCCGTTTCCGATCGAGACCGGAAACCGGAACAACTGGAGCTCCTGCACAAATCATCACTTTATCTTGGTAAGTAAAGCATTGAGATGCACAGATTGAGCGCCATGTGCCGACCGCGTCGGTGCCGGTGAACCGGTCCGTTCGCTGACGACGAGCGCCGTCCGCGCATCCCTTCAAATCATATTCACAATGTCAAATAGCGTGCTCGCGTGCCTTGTCCGGTAAGGGATCCGGCGCGCTGCGGAGGCGGTTTATAGGGGTTTCCCAAACGGGTGTCAAACCCTTTGAGAAACAATTTTATAATATTTGTTTGGGCCTGTGTAGCAGACGAAATTCCCTGGTAACTTTTTTCCCACATAATTGATTTTGTTGATAGAATCGGCGGATGCCGCTTGACACGCCGAAGCCCTGCGGACATTGTCCCATGGCGGCGCGTGATGCGGTGCAAAAAAATTTTGGTTTTTTTGATGTTTTATCGAGAAATCGCCACCATAACCGGCCTGATCGCCACCGTCGCGGTGTGCTCGGGCTACTTTCTGACCTCCTCGGCGGCGCCCGATCGCGCGGCGATCGACGGCAAGGAGAGCCTGGCACTGGCGCCGCTCTCGCTCGGCAATCCGATCGCCGTTCCGGGCATCGCCACGCTCTCGCCGGAGGCCACTGCGGCGGCGCCGAAACCGGCCAAGCCGGAATTCGTCACCCAGTCGGTCACGCTCGGTAACGGCGACACGCTCGCCGAAGTGCTGTCGCGTAACGGCATCGAGGGCACCGACGCGCACGCCGCGATCACCGCCTTCGCCAAGGCCTACAATCCACGCAAGCTGCGCAAGGGCGACGAGCTTGCCATCGCGTTCCGTCCGCAAGGTGCGGCTGACGCCGACGCGACGGTGACGCCGGGCATCTTCCTCGGCTTCAAGTACAACGTCTCGCCGGAACGCGAAGTCAGCGTCCGGCGCGACGGCGACGGCAGCTTCGAGAGCCGCGAGCGCGCCCGCCCGATCAGCCGGCAGGCGATGCGCGCCGAGGGCGTGATCACGTCGAGCCTCTACGTCGCCGGCAAGAACCTCGGCATCGACGACGCGACCCTGGCCGAATTGATCCGACTGTTTTCATGGGACGTCGACTTCCAGCGCGACATCCGCAAGGACGACGAATTCCAGGTCATGTTCAACCGCGTCAGCGACGAGGACGGCCAGGTCATCGGCTCGGGCGAAGTGCTGTTCGCATCGCTCACGCTGAGCGGCAAGAAGAAGGCGATCTACCGCTTCAAGGGCGACGACGGCCACACCGAGTATTTCGACGAGGAAGGACGCAGCGCCCAGAAGGCGTTGATGCGCACGCCCATCGACGGCGCGCGGCTCAGCTCCGGCTTCGGCCAGCGCCGCCATCCGATCCTCGGCTACAACAAGATGCATCGCGGCGTCGACTTCGCCGCGCCGAGCGGCGCGCCGATCTACGCCGCCGGCAACGGCACCATCGTCTTCGCCGGACGCAAGGGCGGCTACGGCAACTACATCCGCATCCGGCACAACGGCATCTACGAAACCGCCTATGCCCACATGACCGGCTTCGCGCGCGGCATGCGCACCGGGCGCCGCGTCAACCAGGGCCAGGTCATCGGCTACGTCGGCACGACCGGACGCTCGACCGGACCGCACCTGCATTACGAGGTGCTGCGCCAGGGCCAGCAGGTCAACCCGATGCGCATCCGCATGCCTTCGAGACGCACCCTCGCTGGCGCCGAGTCCAAACGCTTCCAGGGCCTGCGCGCCGCGCTCGACCAGCGCTACGCGCTGCTGCCGCGATTGACGGGCAAGCTGGCGTCGAATTGAGCGCCGTCGACCTCCACTTCGACACCACCGGCGCCGTCGCCGGCAGCGACGTCGTCATCATGCACGGGCTGTTCGGCATGGGCCGCAACTGGGCCGGCATCGCGGGCGCGCTCGCCGATTCGCACCGCGTCTTCACCGTCGATCTCCGCAATCACGGCGCCTCGCCCTGGGCCGACGAGATGACCTATCCGGCCATGGCCGCCGACGTGGCGCGCCTGATCGAACGCCACACAGAAGCGCCCGTCTCGGTGATCGGCCACTCGATGGGCGGCAAGACGGCGATGACGCTGGCGCTGACCCAGCCCGACCTGGTCCGGCGCCTTGCCGTCGTCGACATCGCGCCGGTTCCCTACGATCACGATTTCGAAGGCCACATCCGCGCCATGGCCAACCTCGATACCGCCACGTTGAGCCGGCGCTCGGAGGCCGAGGCGATGCTGCTCGACGCGCTCGAGGATGCCTCGCTGGTGCGGTTCCTGGTGCGCAACCTGAAGGCCAACCCTGAGACCGGCGGCTTCGCCTGGGGCGTCAACCTGGACGCGCTGGCGCGCCACATGGACCACGTCCTCGACTTCCCGGTTTTCGAGGCCGACGCCGCCTACGAAGGCCTGACGCTGTTCCTTTCAGGCGCGCACTCCGACTACGTCCAGTCGCATCACCAGGGCGAGATCGAACGACTGTTCCCGCACGCGCAGGTCGAGGTCGTGGCCGACGCCGGACACTGGCTGCATGCCGACAAACCGGCCGAGACGGCGGCACTGCTCCGCGCTTTTCTCACCGCTTGATCGTCCGCCCCGGCACCGCCAACATGTGGCGGTCAAAGGGGAGGAACCCGAAAATGTCGAAATACGACGTGGTCGTGGTCGGCGCCGGCAACGCTGCGCTGTCGGCCGCCATGGCGGCGCGCGAGAACGACGCCCGCGTGCTGGTGCTGGAGAAGGCGCGCGAGGACGAAAAGGGCGGCAACTCCTACTTCACCGCAGGCGGTTTCCGCTTCTGTCACACCGGCATCGACGACGCCGCCGGCGACGTGCTGACCGATCTTTCGCCGGCCGAGCGCGAGCAGATCGTGCTGCCGGTGCACGACCGCAAGGTGTTCTACGACGCACTGATGAAAGTGACGCGCCACCAGGCCGACGAAGACATGGCCTGGCGCCTGATCGACGGCTCCCGGCCGGCCATGGTGTGGCTTCGCTCGCACGGTGTCAGGTTCATCCCGATGTTCGGGCGCCAGTCGTTCCTGGTCAACGGCAAGCACCACTTCTACGGCGGCGTCAACATCGAGGCCGTCGGCGGCGGCGCCGGGCTGGTCGAGATGGAACTGGCCGAGGTCAAGCGCATGGGTTGCGAGGTGCGTTACGAGACCGGCGCGACACGCCTGATCCAGGCGCGCGACCGCACCATCGCCGGGCTCGAGGTGCGCGGCCCCGACGGCTACGCCGAGATCGAGGCGAAGGCGGTGGTGCTCGCTTGCGGCGGCTTCGAATCCAATCCGGAGATGCGCGTGCGCTACCTGGGCGCCGGCTGGGATCTGGCGCGGGTACGCGGCACGCGCCACAACATGGGCGACGGCATCCGCATGGCGCTCGACATCGGCGCCCGGCCCTACGGCAACTGGTCGGGCTGCCACAGCGTCGGCTGGGACATCTCGGCGCCGCCCTACGGCGACTACGAGGTTCTCGACAACTTCCAGAAGCACTCCTACCCCTGGGGCATCATGGTCAATCTCAAGGGCGAGCGTTTCGTCAACGAGGGCGAGGACCTGCGCAACCACACCTACGTCAAATTCGGCCGCGAGATCATGAGCCAGCCGTTCCGCACGGCGATCCAGATCTTCGACCAGAAGACCATCCCGCTGTTGCGCGACGAGTACCGCATCAAGCAGGTAACGAAATACACCGCCGCCACCATCGAGGCCTTGGCTGCCGAACTCGAGGTCAATCCCACGGCACTGAAGAAGACCATCGACGAATTCAACGCGGCCTGCCCAAAGGGCGCCTTCAAGCAGGGCTTCAACCCGGCCGTGCTCGACGCTGTGACGACCAAGGGCCTCGCCATCGACAAGACCAACTGGGCGCTGCCGATCGACGAGCCGCCGTTCGAGGCCTACGTCACCACCACCGGCGTCACCTTCACCTTCGGCGGCTTGCGCATCGACGCAACGGGCGCGGTCCAGGACGTCACCGACCGTTCGATCCCTGGGCTCTTCGCTGCCGGCGAACTGGTCGGCGGGCTCTTCTACGAGAACTATCCGGGCGGGTCGGGGCTGATGGCCGGTACCGTGTTCGGCAAGCTCGCCGGCGAGAGCGCGGCGGCCTTCGCGCACGCCTGAGCTAGGAGCCGAGCTCGACGGCGATCTCTTCGCTCTCGGCGTTGAGCCGCCCGCTGCAGCGCACCCGCGCGTTGTCGCCGTTCACCGCCTCGAACGTCGCCGGCATCAGCGAAACCTCGAGTTTGACGCGCTCGACCAGCTTGCCGCCGACGTCCTCGAAGCGGCTGCCCCAGAAGTGCGCCTTCGGTTTGAACACGCTGAGCAGGTACCAGCCGGCCGCGTTCGGTCCGGACGGCGCCCCTTGCGTGAGGTCGGCGACGAGATCGCGGAACGCCCCGGTGCAGGAGTCGCGCGTCCGGCTCGCGCGCGGGAGCGCGACCGATACGTAGAGCGTGATCTGATTGGCGCGCCAGTCGTATATGGTGCCGGTCGCCGGCCTGCCCATGCCGTAGCCGAGCCGG
This sequence comes from Rhodospirillaceae bacterium, assembly GCA_038110665.1. Classification (GTDB taxonomy): domain Bacteria; phylum Pseudomonadota; class Alphaproteobacteria; order Rhodospirillales; family Casp-alpha2; genus TMED8. The sequence continues at coordinate 4,623 of JAYNJY010000142.1, forward strand.
TTCGGCAGCGTCCGCGTCGCCGCGGCGGCGATGTCCTGGTCGAGCCTGGCGATGCCCCAGTCGAACAACGTCACCGGCTCGGACATGAGCCGGCGGAAGATGTCCTTGTCAGCGTCCTCGTCGGCGACGGCGGCGACGGCGAAACCGAGCACCAGGGCGGCGGCCGCGACACGGGCGACAAGTCGGCGCGCACGACGTTCCTGCATGGCCCGATCATACCATGCACCGTTGCGACAAATTAGTGACATTTTTAGGCTTCGCCGCTAACGGCGAGCAATCCCCGGGCGATGTCTCGGTTGATGTCGATGAGGGCCTTGAGCGGCGCCGGCTTGCGGCTGACGCGAAGTTCGAGCAATGCGCGGTCGACGTAAAGGCTGATGCTCAGCAACCTGGCGCGGAACGCCGTCAGCAACGGCGAACCGGGCGCCGTGAGGTCGGCCTGCAGCGCCGTCCACAGGATCCGGTTGAAGGTGAGCGCGTGCGCGCGCCCGACGGCGTCGGCCTCGCCGCTGGCGACCGCGTCGAGCAGCCTCGCGGCCTTGGCGAAGGCGCGGCCCTCGGCGATCCGGCCGGTGACGCTGGCGCGCTCGTTGCGGGCGTAGGTCTGGGCCGGGGTGTGCGGCGAGAGGGCGTTCATGGCGTTACCATCCCACTCCTCACAACAGTTCCGCGATCAGGCCTTGCGAGCGCTGGGCCACGGCCAGGGTTTCGATGCCGGGTTCCTGGCGGAGCTGCACGGCGAGCAGCCGGGCGCCCTCCTCGTTGAGGTCGACCTCGACCAGCTTGGCGGCGCCATCCTCGAGGGTGTTGGTCAGTTCGTCGATGAAGTCGTCGCGCACCTGCAGCGCCGCGATCGAGTTGCCGAGGCCGGCGGCCTGGACGCGCACCTGGGTGATGACGCCATCGAGCTATTTCACCGCCGCATCGATGTCGGCGTCGTTGGCGAAATTGTTGAAACCGGCCGCCGCGCCGATGCCGAGGCCGCCGGCGTCGGCGGCCTGCCCGGCGATGTTGAATTGCGACGAACCGGTCTCGTTCAGGGTGACGTCCAAGGTACTCGGGCTCGGTGCGATCAGGTTGGTGCCGCCGTAGCCAGCGTCACGCGCCAGGCCGTCGATCTGTTCGTGCAGCACGTCGAACTGTTCCGCCGCCGCGGCGCGCGCCTCCGCCGATGCGCCCCGGACCGAAAGCGCGAGCCCCTTGAGCTGCCTGGTCAGCCCCTCGATGGCGTCGATCCCGACCAACGAGGTCTCCACGGTCGAGGCGGCCTGGCCGATGTCGTCCTTGGCGGCCAACAGGCCACGCGCACGGTCGCTCAGGGCCTTGGCCTGGAAGTAGGCCGGCGGATCGTCGTTGACGCGCGATACCCGGAGCTCGGTCGCCAGCCGGCGCGTCGTCTGCGCGCGCAATTCGCCGGCACGCTGCAACAGCGTGACGACCTGGCGGCTCGACAGCGAGATGGTGATATCCGACATGGATCCGGCTCGTTGGCATAAATTCGGAACCGATTTTAGCGCCGCGCACCAGCCGATTTCAGTGCGGCCGGTCACAGTGACGGGGGTCACAGAAAAGGCCGCGCCGCCGCCGAAAACGGCGGAAACGCGGCCTTTTCCAGGGTGTCCGGCTAGGCCGCCTCGGCCAAGGCGCCGTTGATGGTAAGGCCGTCGTCGGTGGCCGAAATCTTGACCGTATCGCCTTCCTTGACGCGACCTTCGAGAT
>JAYNJY010000142.1:6351-7997 GCA_038110665.1 Rhodospirillaceae bacterium
CGGTCACAGTGACGGGGGTCACAGAAAAAGGCCGCGCCGGCACCCAAATCCCTGAAAACGCGGCCTTTTCCGTATCGGATTAAGCGGCCTCGGCGAGTGTGCCGTTGAACGTCAGACCGTCGTCGGTGGCCGAGATCTTGACCGTATCGCCCTCCTTCACCCGGCCCTCCAGATAGAGGCTGGCGAGCGGATTCTGCAGCTCGGTCTGGATCACGCGCTTCAACGGCCTGGCGCCGTAGACCGGGTCGTAGCCCTTGTCGGCGAGACGCGCCTTGGCGGCACCATCGAGCTCGATAACGATCTGCTTGTCCTTGAGCAGCTTTTCCAGGCGGCCAAGCTGAATCTCGACGATGCCGCCCATGTGCTCGCGGAACAGCCGGTGGAACAGGATGATCTCGTCGAGGCGGTTGATGAACTCGGGCCGGAACGCCATCTTGACCACTTCCATGACCTCGCCGCGCACGGCCGACGAATCCTGCCCCTCCGACTGGTTGGCGAGGATGTCGCCGCCCAGGTTGGAGGTCAGCACGATCATGGTGTTGCGGAAATCGACCGTGCGGCCCTGGCCGTCGGTGAGGCGGCCGTCATCCAGGACCTGCAACAGCACGTTGAACACGTCAGGGTGCGCCTTCTCGACCTCGTCGAACAGGATCACCTGGTAGGGCCGGCGGCGGACCGCTTCGGTGAGCGTACCGCCCTCGTCGTAGCCGACGTAGCCCGGCGGCGCGCCGATCAGCCGCGCAACCGCGTGCTTCTCCATGTATTCCGACATGTCGATGCGGATCATCGCTTGCTCGTCATCGAACAGGAAGGCGGCGAGCGCCTTGGTCAGTTCGGTCTTGCCGACGCCGGTCGGCCCCAGGAACAGGAACGAACCGATCGGCCGGTTGGCGTCCTGCAACCCGGCGCGTGCCCGCCTGACAGCGTTGGAAACGGCGACCAGCGCCTCCTCCTGGCCGATCACGCGGTTCCTGAGCGCGTCTTCCATGTGCAGCAGCTTCTCGCGTTCGCCTTGCAGCATCTTGTCGACCGGAATGCCGGTCCAACGCGAAACCACGCGGGCAACGTGCTCGTCGGTGACAGATTCCTCGACCATGCGGGATTCCTCGGCGTCCTCGGCACGGCGCACGCGGTCCTCGAGCTTGGGGATGAGGTCGTACTGAAGCTCGCTCGCCTCCTCGAGCCTGCCCTCGCGCATGGCCCGCTCGACGGCGATGCGGGCGCGATCGAGTTCTTCCTTCGCCTTGGTCGCGTCGGCGAGCTGGTTCTTGGCCTGCTCCCACTGGGCGGTCATTTCGCGCGACTGCTCTTCCAGGTCCGCGAGTTCGACCTCGAGCTTTTCCAGACGCTGGCGCGACGGCTCATCGTTCTCTTTCTTGATAGCTTCGCGCTCGATCTTCAGTTGGATGATGCGACGATCCAATTCATCGAGTTCCTCGGGCTTCGAATCGACCTGCATCCGGAGCCGGCTCGCCGCCTCGTCGACCAGGTCGATGGCCTTGTCGGGCAGGAAACGGTCGGTGATGTAGCGGTTGGAAAGCGTCGCCGCCGCGACCAGGGCGCCGTCCAGGATGCGCACGCCGTGGTGCAGCTCGTACTTCTCCTTGAGGCCGCGCAGGATCGAGATCGTGTCCTCGACCGTCGGC
>JAYNJY010000143.1:0-7956 GCA_038110665.1 Rhodospirillaceae bacterium
CCCAGGTTGAACAGAACGACGGCGACGCGGCCCATGGTGGACCTCAGCGCGCGCGCCAGCCACGCACCATTTCGGCGACGCGGCCACCATGTGCAGGCGGCGTCGCCGGCACGATGCCGTGACCGAGATTGAAGATGAAATGACCCTGCCCGAGCGTCTCCAGGATGCGTGTCACCGCCGCCTCCATGACCTTGCCGCCGGCGAGCAGCAGGTGGTTGTCGAGGTTGCCCTGAACCGCGACCAGCGGCTGCAACTGCTCGGCCGCCCAGGCGACCGGCACGGTGTGGTCGATGCTGACCGCGTCGACGCCGGTCTCCGCTGCGAAGGTCCGGTACATCACCCCGGCGTTTCTCGGGAAGCCGATCACCGGTACGTCCGGGTATTTGCGCTTCAAGCCCTCGACGATGCGGCGGTTGGGTTCGATTACCCAGCGCTTGAAACCGTCCTCGTCGAGCAAGCCGGCCCAGCTGTCGAACAGCTGCACGACCTCGGCGCCGGCGTCGACTTGGCGGCCGAGGTAATGCACGCTCGCCTCGACCAGCAGGTCGATCAGCTTTTGCAGCGATTTCGGTTCGCGCGCCGCCCAGGTCCGGATCGTCGAACCCTCGGTACCGCCGCGGCCCTCGATCATGTAGAGTGCCACCGTCAAAGGCGCGCCGGCGAAACCGATCAGCGCCGTTTCTGCGTCTAGCTCGCCCTTAATCGCGGCGACCGCCTCGTAGACCGGAGCCAGCACGTCGTCGATGCTGTCGAGCGACAACCGGCTCAAGCCGGAAGCGTCGGCGATGGCGTCGAGCACCGGACCCTCGCCGTGCACGAACTTGACCTCCTGCCCGAGCGCATGCGGCACCACCAGGATGTCGGAGAACAGGATCGCTGCATCCATGTGATAGCGGCGCAGCGGCTGCAGCGTCACCTCGAGCGACTTGGCCGGGGTATAGCAGAAATCGAGGAAATTCTCGGCGGTGGCACGGACCTCGCGGTATTCCGGCAAGTAGCGCCCGGCCTGGCGCATGAACCAATAGGGCGGCCGATCGACCGGCTCGCGCCTCAATGCTTGCAGCATGCGCTTGGTCATGTCGGTTCGCGTCCCCTGGTCTTGCTTTTCGGTATCAGTCTTCGGTCCGATCCGGCCGCGGTTATCCCGCGATCCGGCCCACACAACAAATCAAATAATTTCTTTAAGTAAAAGGTTGTTATTGTTGTTGTGGTCTGAGTCAGGGGGATTAATCGCAAGGAGCGGTTTTTTCCACGCTTTTTTCCCGTCTTGTGCAACTCTGGATAAGATTGTGGATGAATTCGGCGGTACCGAGTAAAAACCAATCCATGTATTTAGTTTTACTGAAATCTTGCTGTGGATCGATATATAAGAGCCGATCGGTGAATTCCGTGTGTCGAAAACTGCCGGTGAAACCATACCGGGCCTTGTAGAATTCGCTCAGCAATGGGAAAACCGCCTCAATGGAATCCCGAAAGCGGTGACTGTTGATCCGTTCGCGGCCCAGGCCCGGGTTTTGAACAGGTTATCCCGGTCTTATCCCGGCCTGTACAGGACATGAGATCGAACCCATGCGCAATTTCATGCTGCACCTGGTATCCGACTCGACCGGCGAGACCGTCGGCCTGCTCGCGCGCGCCTGTCTGGTGCAGTTCGACGACATCGAGCCGGACGAAAAGATCTGGCCGATGGTGCGCGGTGCCAACAAGGTGAACGAGGTTCTCGCCGCCGTCGAGCAGGAAGGCGGTTTCGTGCTCTACACCCTGGTCGATCGCGAGTCCGCGCGCCTGCTCGAGGAAGGCTGCGCTCGGCTGCAGGTGCCCTGCATTCCGGTCTTGGAGCCGATCGTCGCGGCCTTCGCCAAGTACCTCGGCGCCGAAATGCACGCCCGACCCGGCCAGCAGCACGTCATGGACGCCGAATACTTCGCCCGCATCGAGGCCATGCAGTACGCCCTCGCCCACGACGACGGTCAGTCTACCTGGGACCTGGAGGATGCCGACGTTATCCTGCTCGGCGTCTCGCGCACTTCGAAGACGCCAACCTGCATCTACCTCGCCAACCGCGGCATCAAGGCCGCCAACGTGCCGATCGTGCCCGGCTGTCCGATCCCGGAGCAGGTGTTCAAGGTGACCAAGCCGTTGATCGTCGGCCTCAACAAGGACCCGAAGCGCCTGGTCGAGATCCGCCGCCAGCGCCTCAAGCTGCTCGACCAGGACGAAAACACCGACTATGTCGACTTCGAGGCGGTCTCGCGCGAGATCAACGAGGCCAAGCGGCTCTACGCCAAACTCGGCTGGCCGACGATCAACGTCAGCCGCCGCTCGATTGAAGAGACGGCGGCGCAGATCTTGTCCATGTACCAGCGCCGCACCGAAGGGCGGGAGTGAGGCGCCATGGCGGGGGTGATCCTGGCCTCCGGGAGCGCCGTCAGGCGGCGCCTGTTGGCCGAAGCTGGGGTCGATTTCGCCACCGAGACGGCCGACGAGAATGAGGCCGAAATCAAGAATCGCATGCGAAACGACGGCTGTTCGGTCGATGATACGGCCCTTTCCCTGGCGCGTGCTAAGGCTGAGGCCGTGGCCCGGAAGCACGCGGGGGTATACGTCATTGGCGCTGATCAGATGCTCGAACAGGGTGGCCGCTGGTTCGACAAGCCGGAAGACCGGGCAGAGGCCCGGCGCCACCTGCAAAGCTTCTCCGGCCGCAGCCACCGATTGATCACCGCGGTATCGGTCGTGGCCGGCGGCGCCGAAGTCTGGCACACGGTCGAGACGGCGACCCTCCATGTGCGCGAGCTCTCCAACGAATTCATCGACGACTATCTCGACGCCGTCGGCGACGCAGCTTCGGCTTCGGTGGGCGCCTATCAGCTCGAATCGCTCGGTATCCAGTTGTTCGAGCGGATCGACGGCGACTATTTCACCATCCTCGGCCTGCCGCTGGTGCGGCTGTTGGCTTTTCTGCGCCAGCATGGCCTTATGGCGGCCTGAGCGGAAAACGAAGGGCGGCGCCCGTGAACTTGTCGGGAAACGCAGTGTTGGCAGGGGTGATCGGATGGCCGGTGCGCCATTCATTGTCGCCGCGCCTGCACGGGTTCTGGCTCGCCGAGCTTGGCATCGACGGTGCCTACGTGCCGCTCGCGGTGAGGCCCGAGGATTTCGCCCAGGCGCTGCGCGCGCTGCCCAAGCTCGGCTTTCGCGGCGTCAACGTCACCGTGCCGCACAAGCAGGCCGCCTTCGCCGCCGTCGATGAGAAGAGCGCCGTGGCCGGTCGCCTGGGAGCCGTCAATACCGTGGTGGTCGGCGCCGACGGCCGGCTTTCGGGCGATAACACCGACGGCTATGGCTTCATGCAAAATCTCGTGGTCGGCGCGCCCGGGCTCGACGTCAAGGGCAAGCCGGTAACAGTGCTGGGCGCCGGCGGTGCCGCGCGCGCCAGCGTCGCCGCGCTCACCGACGCCGGCGCCGCCGAAGTTCGTATCGTCAACCGCACTCGCGAGCGCGCCGAGGCGTTGGCGCAAGATCTCGGTGGTCCGATCGACCCGTTGCCTTGGGACCACCAGCGCTCAGCCTTTGCGGATACGGCGCTCGTCGTCAACACCACCAGCCTCGGCATGGCCGGCCACGACCCGCTCGCGCTCGATCTCGCTCACCTGCCGCCCGCGGCGGTCGTTACCGACATCGTGTACAACCCGCTCGAGACCCAGCTGCTCGCGGCGGCGCGCGCGCAGGGCAACGTCGTCGTCGATGGCCTCGGCATGTTGCTGCACCAGGCGCGGCCCGGCTTCGAGGCCTGGTTCGGCAAGGCCCCGGAAGTCAGCGCAGCGCTTCGCAGTCACGTCGAGGCCGGGTTGCCGCGATGATCATCCTCGGCCTGACCGGCTCCATCGGCATGGGCAAGACCACGGCGGCCGAGAACTTTCGCCGCCTCGGCGTGCGCGTGCACGATGCCGACGCCGCCGTGCATCGGTTGATGGCGCCGGGCGGCGCCGCGGCCCGGCGCGTCGCTGAGGCGTTTCCCTCGGCGCTCGCGGGCGACGCCATCGACCGGCGCCAGCTGGGCGCATTGGTGTTCCACAACGACACCGAGCTGGAGCGCCTGGAGACGATCCTGCATCCGTTGGTCGGTGTCAGCCGTGACCGCTTCCTGGCCGAGGCGGCGCGCGCCGGCGAGTGCGTCGTCGTGCTCGATGTGCCGCTGCTCTTCGAGACCGGCGGCGAGACGCGTTGCGACGCCGTCTGCGTGGTTTCGGCGCCTGCCTTCACCCAGCGCCAGCGCGTGCTGAAGCGTCCCGGCATGACGGCGGAAAAGCTCGACGCGATCCTGGTCCGCCAGATGCCCGACGCGGAAAAATGCCGGCGCGCCGATTTCCTGATCCCGACCGGCCTCGGACGGGTTGAGAATTTCCGCGCGGTCGCTACAATCCTCTCGACCGTCCGTCACTGGCAAGGCAGGCATTGGCCACCCTTCCCGCGCCGCCCGCGGACCCGCAAGAAGACCTGATCACTGATCCCTGGGCGCGAAGAGGAAAGGCACTGGAGCTTTGCGCGAAATCGTTCTCGACACCGAGACCACCGGCCTCAATCCGGCGAGCGGCCACCGCATCGTCGAGATCGGCTGCATCGAGCTGGTCAACCACGTCGCCACCGACCGCCACTACTGGCAGTACGTCAATCCCGAGCGCGACATGCCGGAAGAGGCCCTCAACGTGCATGGCCTGTCCGCCGACTTTCTGTCCAAGCACCCGGTCTTCGCCGACGTCGCCGACGCCTTCCTCGAATTCATCGGCGATGCGCCGCTGATAATCCACAACGCTGATTTCGACATGGGTTTCATCAACGCCGAGCTCAAGCTGATTGGCCGTCCGGTGTTGGCCGCCGACCGCGCCATTGACACCGTGCGGCTGGCGCGCCGGAAATTTCCGGGCGCGCCGGCGAGCCTGGACGCGCTCTGCAAGCGCTTCCAGATCGACAACTCGGACCGCGCGCTCCACGGCGCGCTCAAGGACGCGCGCCTGCTCGCCGACGTCTACCTGGAACTGATTGGTGGCCGCCAGCCGGACCTTCAGCTCGCCGGCGACAAATCGGCCGCGGCGGCCACCGCCCAGGCGCCGCGCAGCCGTCGCGAGCCCCGGCCGCACAGGGCGAGCGCCGAAGAGCTCGAGCGACACGCGGCCTTTCTGGAAAAGCTGTCGGAGCCCGTCTGGCGGGTTTGATGACAGAGGCAGAAAATGTCGAAAAAACCAGCTAACGAGGAGAAACCGAAACCCATCATCCGCAACGCCACGGCGGCGGACGTTCCCGCCATTCGCGAGCTTTGCGGACGGGTCTACGTCGACATGAAGCCATACGGCACCGATCAGTTACGCGGCCAAATCCTGAATTTCCCCGAAGGTCAATTCGTCGCCGTCTACCAGGACGCCATTGTCGGCTATTGTGCGACATTCCGGATCAAGGAAGCGCTCGGGGCTGAACGTGCCGTCGTCGTTGCGGCAGCCGAAGTAGCCGGAGCCGATTTCGTAGATCAGGTCGCCGCCGCCGGCGGCGGTAGCGCGAGATCGCGCCCTCGCCGGCGTCATGGGCGAAATTGCCTCGCCGCGCGCCGGTGTTGAGCGCCAGGATCGCGTTGGCGCTGAGCGCGCCGAACGACATCGCCGAGATGTTGTAGAGCGAAATGTCGTAGGGCCGCTTGCAGTTGGGCCCGCCGACGCGGACGCGGAAGTCGTGGCCTTCCAGTTGTTTCGCGTTGATCGAATGGGTGAGCCAGAGATAGCCCGGCTTGTAGACGTCTTCCTGGGTGCCGAAGGGGCGTTTGTCCTAGACGCCCTTGGCGCGCTGATAGATGAGCGAGCGCGCCTCGCGCGAGAACGGCTGTTCCCCCTGGTCGCTCTCGATAATGTACTGGCGGATTCCGGACGGATGCCCTCGAACAGCCAACGCATGTGCCCGATGATCGGGTAGTTGCGCATGATGGCGTGGCGATGGCGAAGATCGCGAAGGTGGTGTAGCGCTGCATGTCGTTACTCAAGAGAAATCGCCCGGGCCTGTTGCGGCCCGGCGCAGACAAGCCTGGAGGGCTTGCCGGCGATCCGAATGGATTTTCGGGGCGGAGCGCAGCCCCTCAGATTGTCCCGCCCGAAGAATGCAAAAAGGCCGGGCGATGCCCGGCCTCTCGGCAGAATGCGAAGCCCTGGCGGCGGTCAGGCGGAAGCGTCGGGCGCAGCGCCGCCGGGCGCGTTGGTCTGCTGCTTTTGCAGTTCCATCTGGTAGAGCTGGGCGAAGTCGATGGCGCCGAGCATGACCGGCGGGAACCCGGCGTCGCGCGAGACGTCGGCGAGGATGGCGCGAGCGAACGGGAACAACAGGCGCGGGCACTCGATCAACAGCACCGGCGACTTCATGGCGTCCTCGACGTTGAGGGTGATCAGGCCGGCGTACTGCAGCTCCAGGATGAAGGCGACGTCGTCGCCGACCTTGCAGTGCACGCTGAGGTCCAGCACCACCTCGTAGACGTTGTTTTCGAACTCGGCCGTGGTGGCGTTAACGCTGACGGTCATCTCGGGCGGCGTCTGCTGCATCAACGAGAAGATGCCGGGCGCCGTCGGCGCCTCGAAGGAGAGGTCCTTGATGTACTGCGCGTTGATCTGCAGCGGCGGCCTGGGGGCTTGCGTGCCTTCGGGGGCATCGGCGCCGCCGGCGGGGGTTTCTTCGGACATGAACGGGCTCTCCTGCTTGCTTGAAATGGGCGCCAAATCGCGCATGTGGCTATCACGGATGGCCGGCACGGACAACAGTTTCGGCCCGTTCAGCGTCGGTTCCGGTCGGTTTCGCCAGGGTTGGTTTTTGGGGGGTCGGATTGTTGCGGACCCTCGATATGCCGGCCGGGCGTCGGGCCGGGCCTGTTCTGGGTGACATCGTCGTATTCGCCGTCGATGACGACGCCGGCGGCGCCGGCGCCCTGCCCCTCGCCCCGCACGACGAACCCGCGCGCCTGCATGTGACGCCAGGCGAGCGCGCCGGTGAGGCGCCGCAGCGGCACGATCAAGAGCAGGAAGCCGAGCGTATCGGTAACGAAGCCGGGCGTGATCAGCAGCGCGCCGGCGACCAGCAGGCAAAGCCCGTCGAACAACTCGAGGCCCGGGAACTGTTCCTGCGCCAGCGCCCGGCGCGCGCGCTCCAACACGCCGAGGCCCTGGAATCGGATGATGGCGAGGCCGATGACGGCGGTCGCGAAGATCGCGCCGATGGTCGGCCACAGCCCGATCCGCTCGCCGGCCTCGATGAAAACCGCGATTTCCATGATTGGCAGGCCGATCAATAAGATAAGAAAGAGAATGCCCACGCTTGCCCTTTGTGTCGGAACGGCTTATCTAGCTCTTATAGGGATCTCCACCGGCAGCCGCCACCCCGGCAGTGGAATTTGGGCGCGGCCGACCGATTGTGTTGGCGAGCAACGGCCGCCGCCGGACGAGCGGCATCGAAGAGCGAACATGGGAAACGGTTTTCAGTTCATTGACATAATCCTATTCGCCATGATCGCGGCGTTCCTGATCCTGCGCCTGCGCAACGTGCTCGGGCGCCGCGACGGCCACGAGGGCGGCTACTCCGATCCGTTCCGGCCCGACGGCCCGAAGGCCGGCGCCGACGGCAAGTCCGGCGACAACAACAACGTCGTACAGTTGCCCGACCGCTCCGGGGACCAGTCGTTCGACGACGGTGCCGAGGCGCTCGCCATGGCCGGCGACGACGCCACGCTGGCCGGCGGCATCACCAAGATTCGCTCCGCCGACCCCAGCTTCAACAGCGAGGACTTCCTGGTCGGCGCCCGTGTCGCCTTCGAGATGGTGCTCGGCGCCTACGCCACCGGCGACCGCCGGACGCTGGAAAACCTGTTGAGCCCCGACGTGCTCGGCAACTTCATCCGCGCCATCGACGAGCGCGAGAAGCTCGGCCACG
>JAYNJY010000144.1:0-7909 GCA_038110665.1 Rhodospirillaceae bacterium
GCTTCAACCAGCTGACCGATCTCGTCTGCGGAGTCCTCGATCGCAGCCAGACGTTCGGCAAGAGAGATATGAACCGCTGGCAGGTCCGATGGGCTGCATCTATGCTTGCGAGCCTGCTGCCGGATTTCAAACAGCCGCTCGTCAAGATCTTGTAAGGCGGAGGGGTCAGCCTCCAGCTGGTGTCCGGCGGCGCAGATGCTAATTGTTGCTTCACCAAGCTCGGCATAGGCCCGGGTCAACGCATCAAGCGCACCATCAAGGTTGCCTCCGGCAAGAGGGGCAACGCGTTCTAATGCCGCAAGTGCCCGGCCGGCTACAAGCGCTCGGCCGCTCACGTCGACGCCAACAACGCCTGCTTCATCGCCGCCGGTGAGAAGTTCTCGAAGATCCAGCGCCATGCCAAGGGCCTGCTCGGCACCGATTGCCCGAAAGGCCAGTTCTGGGACGGCATCGACGGCTCCTGCTACAGCTGCCCGTCGGGCTTCAACCGCACCGCCTATTCGGTTCGCGACAACCGCGCCTATTCGCAGCGCGTCGCCGAGAAGCAAGCGAAGGCCGCCCACGTCAAGAAGGGCGCCTGCGGCCAGGGCGAAATCAGGGATCCGCTGTATCAGCGCACCGGTACCGGCGGCACCTGCTGGTCCTGCCCGACCGCGCCTGACCGCACCGTGTTCCCGATCCACGAGGGCAAGGCCTGTGAGAATGGCGGCGGTTTCGAGTTCAAGGAAGCCAAGAAGGTCGCCGATCTGACCTGCCAAGCTGGTCAGGTGTTCGATTTCATCGGCCTGACCCAGAAGGACATCACCACGCGGCCCGAACTCAAGGGCAAGAACGTCAAGCCGATCAAGAGCGGCACCTGCTGGAGCTGCCCGACCGGTTACGACCGTTCGCTCTCGCACGTCAAGAACAAGGACGCCTGCGTGGCGAAAACCATGGTCTGGTATTCGCAGCCGTTCACCGAACCCGGCCTGTTCAACCTGGACGGCGCCGAGGCGGTGCTGCTCGACATCACCAAGCGCCACCCCGCGCTGATCGCGAACAGCATCAACCAGACCGCCAAGAAGGCGGCGGCGGACAACAAGAAGCTGTCGTTCACCGCGGCCTTGGCGATGGAGAAGGACCTGTTCCAGAAATCGCCCGAGCGCAGCACCGCGGCCGCCGCTGCCGTGCTCGCCCGGGTCATCGCCGCAGCCGCCGAGCCCAACCACGCAAGCCCGGCCGAGAAGAAGTTGGCCAAGTCGTTCGCCGACTACATCATTGCCAAGCGCAGCCATGTCGCCACCGATGCCCTTGCCGCCTACGATGCCTGGAAGAAGGCCGACGACTACTGGCGCGCCAAGGAAGGCAAGAACAAGGGCATGATGACGCTGCTCGACTACGGCACCGTGCCGCCGGACTATTCGACCGTGGCGTTGATGAACTCCATGGCCCTGAACGCGGCGAGCACGGCGTTCGCCATCGCCACCGGCTCGATCCCGCTGCTCGGTGACGTCGTCGGTGTCGCCTTGGGCGTTGCTGGCAACGGCTTCGGCGATTTCAGCAACCCCGAGAAGGCGGTCAAGTTCGGTGCCCGCACCGCGGCCGAAATCGCCAACGGCAAGGCCATCGAAGCCGCCATCACCCAGCTGACGAAGGCGACGATCAAGTCGCTCGCCACCCAGGCGGCGCAGAAGGTCGGCTATCTCGCCGCGCACCGGGCGGCGGCCGAAGTGACCAAGCAGGTGGGTAGCCGAATGTTGTCGTTGGCGGGCAGCGCCGGGCCGCAGATCATCATCTCGGTGGCGTTCATGGTCGGCACCACCGCGATCGACCAGGTCACCGAAATCGCCAACGCCAGGCCGAAGCTGTTGAATGAGGTCGCCAACGCCAAATACGATCCGAAGCTCGACCGCATGATCAAGACCAACGCCGGAACCAGCGAACTGCTCGGCTATTGGAGCTTCGTGATCGCCGTTGACAGGAAGCCTTCGGCGAATTTCACCAAGGAATTCGTCAAGTACGCCAAGAAGGCGGCCGACACCAAGCCGACCACGAAGTAAGCGAACGTAAGCGGACGTTGCGGCCTTCGCCGTGTTTCCCCTCCGGGGGAGGCGCGGCGGAGGCCGCTTTCGTTTCGACCGGGCGGACGAAAAAAGCGGCCGGGACAAGGCCCGGCCGCGAGTTTCGGCAAAGGGATGCCGATAAGGGGACCAGAGAGGGGGGGGATCCCTGGTATAGACGAGGAGGTCTATGATCCAGATTTAAGCCTGTAAATGTGGCAAGAATGTGGGCGAGTTTTGATCATTTGCGGGCAGCCGCCGGCCCCCCGGATCCGCTAGAAAATCGCCGCCGGATCGGTAATCCGTTGCAATTTCTCGACCTTCACGTTCCGCTCCGCCGGCAGGGCGAGAACGTTGCGCGAGATCAGGTTGGCGAAAATGTTCTCCGGGTTGGCGAAGAAATTGTCCGGATTGAAGAGCCGCGGCAGATGCCAGTAGACGACGTAATCCGTTGAAAACAATCGTTTGATCAGTTCCTCGGCGCGTTCGCGCCGGTCGTTCTCCAGGTAGAGCGCCGGCCAGCACCGCTTGATGGTCGCCGCCGCGCTGGCCAGCACCTCGTTCTCCATGCCCTCGACGTCGACCTTGACAACATGGCAGTGCGCGAGACCGAGCCCGTCGACGGTGAGCACCGGCACCGTCTCGCTCTGCTCGTAGCCGCCGAGCGCCAGAGCGCCGAAATTGCCGCCCTTGGCGTAGTCGATGCGGGGCAGCACGATGTCGCCCGCCGCCGCGCCGACGGCGGCGTGCCGGGCTTGAGTAACTGGTCGAGCAGGCGGAACTCCTCCTCGCCGTACTCGCCGTAGAGATCGAGGGCGCGGCCGACGTATGCGTCGCGCGCGTTGTAGGCCATGGCGCCGTGACGGCAGGCCTTGAGGCGGATGTGACCGGTCTCGAGGAGTGGCGGCGGAACGGGCGGCGCGTCCGGCATCGCGGCGGCGCCCGTCAGTCGAACTTGCGGATGTCGTCGATGACCTTGCCGTCATTGGGAAGCCAGCCCGGCTGCGCGAACCCGACCTCGCCCCGGAGCTTGCAGACGGCGTGGATGGTGTTGACGATATCGCCGGCCAAGCCGTCGGAGCCGCCAGCGACGTGGCCGAGGTCGGCGACCTCGCACGACAGCGTCATCACGTCGCCGCCGTCGCGCTGGTCGACGACCAGGCGGGCCTTGATGATCTCGGGGTGGCGGCGCACGACCTCGGCGACCTGGGCGGGATGGACGAACATGCCCTTGACCTTGGTGGTCTGGTCGGCGCGTCCCATCCAGCCCTTGAGCCGCATGTTGGTGCGCCCGCAGGGGCTGGCGCCCGGCAGCACGGCGGAAAGATCGCCAGTGCCGAAGCGGATCAGCGGATACTCCGGGGCGAAACGGGTGGCGACGACCTCGCCGACCTCGCCCTCGGGCACCGGATCGTCGGTGCCGGGGCGGACGATCTCGACGAGCAGCGCCTCGTCGACGATGAAGCCCTCGCGTGCGGCGGATTCGTAGGCGATGGCGCCCAAGTCGGCGGTCGCGTAGGTCTGTTGGCAGGAGACGCCGCGCCCCTCGATGTCGCCGCGCAGGCTGGCGGGCAGGGCCTCGCCGCCGACCAGCGACTTGTTCAGGCTGGAGACGTCGAGTTGCATCTCCTCGGCGCGTTCGAGCAGGATCTTCAGGAACGACGGCGTGCCGGTGTAGCCGGTCGGGCGCATGTCGGCCATGGCGCGGACCTGCAGTTCGGTGTTGCCGACGCCGGCGGGAAACACGGCGCAACCGATCTCGGCCGCACCCGTCTCGAGCATGAAACCGGCCGGCGTGAAGTGGTAAGAAAAGGTGTTGTGGACCAGATCGCCAGCGCGGAAGCCGGCGGCATAGAGGGCCCGCGCCGTGCCCCACCAGTCCTGGCCGTAGCCCTCGGGCTCGTAGATTGGCCCCGGCGACTGGAACAGGCGCTTCAGCTTTCCGGTCGGACGCGTGGTCAGGCCGCCCAAGGGCGGGTTCTTCTTCTGCAATTCGATGAGGTCGGACTTGCGCGTCACCGGCACGGCGGCGAGCGCGTCGCGCGAGTTGACCGCCTGCGGGTCGATGGCGGCCAGGCGTTCGGTGAAGTAGGGGGCGTTTTGCTTGGCGTTGGCGATCTGGCCCGGCAGCCGCGCCATCAGGTCCGCCTCGCGCTTGTCGGCGGAGCGCGTCTCCAAGGCGTCGTAGAACTCGCCCGATCGGCTCAAGGCGCGCCCCTTACAGCCAGCGCTTGCGGCGGCGGTAGTGTTTGACCTCGCGGAAGCTCTTGCGCCCGCTGGAGCTGAGACCGAGGTAGAACTCCTTCACGTCCTCGTTCTCGCGGAGCGACGCGGCCTCGCCGTCCATGACGATGCGGCCGTTCTCGAGGATGTAGCCGTATTCGGCGTAGCGCAGCGCAACCATGGTGTTCTGTTCGGCCAACAGGAAGCTGACACCTTCCTTCTGGTTGAGGTCGCGCACGATCTCGAAGATTTCCTCGACCAGCTGCGGCGCCAGGCCCATGGACGGCTCGTCGAGCAGGATCACCGTCGGGTTGGCCATCAAGGCGCGGCCGATGGCGGTCATCTGCTGCTCGCCGCCGGACGTGTAGCCGGCCTGGCTGGTGCGGCGTTCCTTGAGACGCGGGAAATAGTGGTAGACCTTCTCGAGGGACGCGGCCACAGCGGCGCGCCCGTCGCGGCGCGTGTAGGCGCCGGTCAACAGGTTCTCTTCGACGGTCAGGTGTCCGAAGCAATGGCGGCCTTCCATCACCTGGATGATGCCGCGTTTGACCAATTCGTTCGGCGTCATGTTGTCGACGCGCTCGCCCATGGCCTCGATCGAGCCCTTGGTGACCTCGCCGCGCTCGGCGCGGAGCAGGTTCGAAATGGCCTTGAGCGTGGTCGTCTTGCCGGCGCCGTTAGCACCGAGAAGGGCGACGATGCCGCCCTTATGGAGTTCGAGCGAAACGCCCTTCAACACCAGGATCACGTGGTCGTAGATGACCTCGATGTTGTTGACGTTGAGAAGCGGGGCGGCCGCTTTGGCCACCCCTTTCTCCATGTTTTCAGCCGCTTGCTGCATGGTCAAGAATACCCGATCAGCACTTATGCGGCGTGATCTTGTTTTCCTTGGCGTAGGCAGCCGCGTCCTTCTCGACTAGCGGGCGTACCACGTCACTCATGGCCGGCACGAACTTGCTGACCAGCTTCCACGCCTTGCCATCCCACTGCTGGATGAACACGCCCGGCGCGTCGCCTTCGTGGTTGGCGCAGCTCACCTTCACCGGATTGGTGAAGCCGGTGATGCCGACCTTCTTCATGCGAGCTTCGTCCATGTTGAACTTCTCGAAGGCATCACGCACTTGATCGCCGGTCGGGCGCTTGCCGCCGGCGGCCTTGATGGCGTCGCGGGTGATTTCCGTGTTGAACACGGCGTTCAGCACGGCGCGGTTGTAGAGTACCTCGCCGACCTTGTTTTCCTTGGCCTTGGCCTTGTCGCCGCCATAGACGATTTTGATGATGTCCTGGATCACCTTGGCGGAGGTGCCGGCCGAGTGCATGGCCGTCGACTTGTAGCCGATGGAGTTGTCGCCGGCCGGAACCACGTCGGCGTCCGAACCCGACCACCAGTTGCCCACGAACTTGTCCATCGGGAAGCCGACAGTCGCCGCTTCGCGGATGGCGACCTGGTTCATCACGCCCCAGCCCGACATGAACACCCAGTCCGGACGGGCACGGCGCACCTGCAACCAGGTGGCGGCCTGTTCCTGACCCGGGTGGTCGACAGCGAGCAGCGTCAGCTTGTAGCCAAACTTCTTGGCAAGTTCTTCCAAAGTCGGGTTGGCTTCCTTGCCGTAGGCCGAGTTGTGATAGACGTGAACGATCTTCTTACCCTTCAGGTTGGCGAGGCCGCCTTCCTGCTGGCCAACGTAGTTTACGAAGGCCGAGGCCTGGCTCCAATAGGTGGACGGGAAGTTGAACACCCAGCGGAACACGCGCCCGTCAGCGGCTGCCGTGCGGCCGTAGCCCATGGACAGGATCGGGATCTTGTCGACCGGCGCTTTGGGGATGAGCTGGTAGGTGAGGCCCGTCGAATACGGGCTGACCATCATGGCGCCACCGTTCTTGTTCTTGAGCTTCTCGTAGCACTCGACACCGACCTTGGTGTTGTACTTGGTTTCGCACTCTTCGTGGATGACCTTGTGGCCCTCTATACCGCCGTCACGCTTGTTTAGCAGCGTGTAGTAATCGCGTAGCCCGTTGGCGATCGGTTCGCCGGACGGCGCATAGGGGCCGGTGCGGTATACGAAGTTTGGGTAGAACACGTCGGCCGACGCGTCCTTTGCTTGGATCATGGCTGTGGCGCCAATGGTGACGCCTAAGGCCGTAATAACCAGACTACGAAGTTTCATGGTATTTTCTCCCATTTTAATCGTTTGGCGACCCTGTACCGGTCTCATTTTTATTCGGACCGCAATATTAGCATGTGACCGGCGGATTTCCCAATGCGGTCCGAAACTCTAGTATCCGCTCCCTTGCCGAGCACCGTGACGGTGCTCAATACGGGAACGGCCATTTTCTCAACTTCTCCTTGGCGATCTGCCAGAGCCGGTTGAAGCCGGCGGGCTCGACGATGAGGAAGAAGATGATCATCACGCCGAAGATGATTTCCTCGATGTGTTTCTGCAGTTCTGTCTCGATGTGCAGGCCGATCAACGGCGGTGCGTTGGTCAGGAAAATCGGCAACAACGTTATGAAGCCGGCGCCCAGGATGGCGCCAAGCACACTGCCTAATCCGCCGATGATGATCATGAACAGCACCGGGAACGAGATATTGAGAATGTCGAACGCTTCCGTCTCGGCGCTGCCGAGCCAGCAGAACACGTAGAGTGCGCCCGCGACGCCGCAATAGAACGAGCTGACGCCGAACGCTGTGAGTTTGGTCTTCAGCGGCTGTATGCCGATGATCTCGGCGGCAATGTCCATGTCGCGGATCGCCATCCATGAGCGGCCGATGTGACCGCGGGCCATGTTCTTGGCAGCAAGCGCGAACACGGTGAGGAAGATCAGGCAGACGTAATAGCGCGCCTCCGGTGATGCCCGGGGTCCCGAGACCAGTGCGCCGAACACTTCGCGCGGCGGCGCGGTGATCGTGCCCGACGGCGAGAAGTTGAAAAACCATGGAACCTTGTTGAATATCCATAGGATGAAGAACTGCGCGGCGAGCGTGGCGACGGCCAGGTAGAAGCCTTTGATGCGCAAGCTGGGCAGGCCGAAGATCATGCCGACGGCGGCGGCGAAGAAGCCGGACAGCACGAAAACCACGATGATGTTCAACTCAGGGAACGCGGTCGACATCTTGTAAGTGGCATAGGCGCCGACAGCCATGAATGCGCCGGTGCCGAGGCTGACCTGGCCGGCGTATCCGGTCAGGATGTTGAGGCCAATTGCGGCGAGCGCCAGGATGAAGAACGGGATAAGTACCGCTTGGAACCAGTATTCGGTGGCCACCGCCGGAATTGCGACGTAGGCGACAAACAGCACCAGGGCGATGAACCAGCGGTCCTGTGCGATCGGAAAGATCGCCTGGTCGGCTTGGTAGGTGGATTTGAACTGACCTGCTTCGCGGTAGAACATGGCTCACACCCTTTCGATGATCTTCTCGCCGAACAACCCCTGCGGACGGAACATCAGGAACACCAGCGCCGCCATGTAGGCGAACCATCCTTCAATGGCCCCACCAAAGGCGGGACCCCAATAGACTTCGGACACTTTTTCGAAGATACCGATCAACAACCCGCCGATGATGGCGCCGGGCACCGACTCGAAGCCGCCCAGGATCAACACCGGCAGCGCCTTCAAGGCGATCAGCACGAGCGAGAACTGCA
>JAYNJY010000145.1:0-7831 GCA_038110665.1 Rhodospirillaceae bacterium
CCGCCAAAGGTGGCGCCTGATCGCCGGCGCCGCCGCGAAATCGTTCAGCCGGCAACACTCCTGCGTTCGTCCATCTCCGCCACCGCCGGCTCCACGGGTGCGAACGGCGCGCTGGTTCCTGCGCTCTGTATAAATCGACGAGTCCAGTGCTGAAAAAACGATAGCGAAATCCTGGCGGAACCGGCGAAACGACGACGACCGCGCACTGCGGAACGATCTTGCCACCGAGATCCATGAGGGAAACGTCGCGCAGTGTCAGCGCGAACCTGGTTTTGCGGTGATTTTCCCAAAAATCGATGACGGTCGCGAAGCGTGGGAACGGATTCTCGGAGATATCAACCCGAACAGAGCGCAACATGCCGACCGGACCGTACAACATCAGCTTGCCCCAGGAATTAAGCCAAATCCTCAGTACATACTGTCATTTTTTCAGTAGTTAGGGATCGGTAGCACCGCGCCGGACTCGGGGGCAAGTCATATTGATTAATTTTTACGCATCTAGCCAGCTGCCGCTCCTTCAAGGCGCGGCATCAGCTGCTGGCACCGAAACTCCGCACTAGGGAGCCGACGATCATGTACCAACCGTCGACAAGGACGAAGAAGATGATCTTGAACGGCAGCGCGATGATGATCGGCGGGAGCATCATCATGCCCATGGCCATCAATACCGATGCAACGACCATGTCGATGATCAGGAACGGCAGGAATATCAAGAACCCGATCTCGAAAGCCCGACGCAATTCGGAAATCATGAAGGCGGGAACAAGAATACGAAGCGGCATGTTGTCGGCCCGGCCGGAGTCCGGCGCGACACCCGATATATCGACGAACAGATTGAGGTCTTGTTCGCGCACATGGCGAACCATGAAATCGCGGAACGGGATGGTCGCGCGGTCGAACGCTTCGAACTCGGTAATCTCGTCGGCGATCATCGGCTTGATCGCGGTATCGTAGGCCCGTTCGAACGTCGGCATCATGATGAAGAAGGTCAGGAACAGGGCCAACGAGATCAGCACTTGGTTGGGCGGCGTCTGTTGCGTGCCCATCGCCGTTCGCAGGAACGAAAGCACGACCATGATGCGGATGAATGACGTCACCATGACCAGTATCGATGGCGCCAGGGAAAGAACGGTAATCAGCGCGACGATCTGAACGATGCGGCCGGTGGCTTCGGCACCATCGCCGAAGTCGAGGTTGATTTGTTGCGCCGCCGCCGGATCGCTGAGGGCGATCAGCGTCACCACGCCGCCGAGCACGAAGGCTATGGCGACGACGAACCCGGCCAGCGGCTTGAAGAGGCTACGCAGCAACGTCACGATTGGCTGTCCTCCGTTGACGAACCGGCGTGTGTCATGCGCTCGCCTTGCTCGGCGAAACCGGCTGGGGCCGCAATATCGCGCTCGATGACGAGCTCCGTATTCGGGCTTAGGAGCAGCAAATGCTCGACGTTGTCGCGGCGGATCAGGACCAGCCGTCGCCGGCCATCGAGCGGCGTCACTTCGACGACGGAAAGCCGACGCGAGCCGACGGGTCGCAACGCCTTGACCGGGAAGCCGAACCCCGCGCGTCGAGCCAAGGCCGCGAGCACGCCGATCAGCGCAAGGACGAAAACCAGCGCGAGCGCGAAGCGGAGATATTCGGTCAGGTCCATTACGCGCCTTCCCCGGAACCGCCATTCGGGTCTCGGTCGGCGCCGTATGCCGCGCGCGCGGCTGTGTCCAACCCGTTTCCTGCGATGTTCCGGCGATGTTGTTCGCCGAGGGCATCGGCAAGCGCGTCGAAATCCGCTATCAGGTCGCGGATCGCGGGTTCGATTGCCGGGCGGTCAGCCACGGCGCTGCCGGCGATATCGGCGCATACGGCGCGAACGGCTTCTTCAATGCCGGTAAGATCGACGCTTTCACCCTCGGCCAAAGACGCGCGCGCGACTTCGAGAGCCTTTCTTATTGCCTCGATGCGCGTATGCAGGTTGGTGGCGTTCACGACGACTTGCCCTCTTGCTCCTGGCGCCATTTGTCCGCCATGTCGCGCGCAAGCTCGCTTACGGTCTCCGTTGCCCCGTCCCTCGCATTCCCGTCGTTTGCCTGATAGACGTAGACCAGAATTTCAGCCACCGCGGCGAAGGCTTCGAGCGGAATCTCGTCATCGACGTCGATGGCCGACAGCAACTGCGCCAGATCCGCGTCCTCGCGCACTTTCACGCCGTTGGCGAAAGCGACCTGTAAAATCTGCTCGGCCACGCGCCCACGCCCGCCGGCAACCACCTTTGGCGTCCGATCCGTCGGCCGATCATGCGAGAGTGCCACGGCGACCGCTTCGGCCGTTGGCGGCGGCGGGTTGAGATTGCCTCTCAGTGGATTGTCGTCGGCAGGCAAAGCCGGCCCCCTGCGCTCGGGTTGGACGTGCGTTCGATTGGACGGACAAGCCTAACCCTGACGGCGGCAATTTCACAATCGGTAAAAAATTTCTCTTTAACCCAACAAGTTAGCCATTAAATTTCGTTCGTCCGTCGACTCAAAGCAAATAACGGTCGGAATCGCTTGGACGCCGATTTGCGGCCGCGCCATAATTCGCTGACGCGAAGGGGGAAAGCGTGTTTCTCAGTGTTTTCGACATGTTCAAGATCGGCATCGGGCCGTCCAGTTCCCATACAATGGGTCCAATGTTGGCCGCCGGCAGGTTCGTCGACCGCATCAAGGCCGACGGTCTGATCGCCTCCGTCGCGCGCGTCGCGGCCACCTTGCACGGTTCCCTCGCTTTCACCGGGAAGGGCCACGGCACCGACAGTGCCATCATCCTCGGATTGCTCGGCGAAACGCCCGAAGGCGTCGACCCGGACAATGTGCCTGTACTGCTCAAGGACGTCGCGGATACGCAATCGCTCAATTTGGGCGGGGTGACGCGCATCGGCTTCGACGCCGCCCGCGACCTGCTGTTCGATTACGGACCGCCGCTGCCCGGCCACGCCAACGGCATGGTGTTGCGTGCCTTCGGCGGCGACGGCCGGCCGTTGCTCGAGCGGAAGTACTACTCGATTGGTGGCGGTTTCGTGCTTTCCGGCGAGGAACTGGCCGCGGCCGGTGACGAGACACCGTTCGCCGAGGTCCCCTACGGTTTCCGTACGGCGGCCGAAATGCTCGAGATGGGGCAGGCGAGCCGTCTCACGGTGGCGGAGATGAAACTCGCTAACGAGATCTCGTTGCGTTCGGAAACCGAACTGCGTGATGGTCTCGATGCCATTTGGCAGGCCATGAGCGCATGCATGGCGCGTGGGCTGCGCGAGGAAGGCACGCTGCCGGGCGGGCTCGGCGTCAAGCGCCGCGCACGCCAGATTTTCAAATCGCTGGAAGCGGAGAAGGCGTCGGGTGCGAATATGCGCTTCGAGCACACGGTGATGGACTGGATCAGCCTCTATGCGCTCGCCTGCAACGAGGAGAACGCGGCCGGCGGGCGTATCGTCACCGCGCCGACCAACGGCGCGGCGGGGATCGTGCCGGCGGTGATCCGGTATTATTTGGATTTCTGTCCCGGCGCGGCGCGGGACGGCATTCACACCTTTCTGCTGACGGCCGCGGCCATCGGCGGCCTGATCAAGCACAACGCCTCGATCTCCGGCGCCGAGGTCGGATGCCAGGGCGAGGTCGGTTCGGCCTCTGCCATGGCGGCGGCCGGTCTCGCCGCCGTGCTCGGCGGTTCCAATGCGCAAATCGAGAATGCCGCCGAGATCGCGCTCGAACATCACCTCGGCATGACCTGCGATCCGGTCGGCGGCCTCGTCCAGGTGCCCTGCATTGAGCGCAACGCCATGGGCGCGGTCAAGGCCGTCAACGCGGCTTCACTGGCGCTACGTGGCGACGGCACTCATTTCGTGCCACTCGACGCAGCGGTCGAGACCATGCGCCAAACCGGCCTCGACATGCTCAGCAAGTACAAGGAAACCTCGCAAGGCGGCCTCGCCGTCAATCTCACAGCCTGCTGAGCGCCTCCGATCGATCTCATTCCGATTCACCGCTTGTTAAGGAACTGGGCAGATAATGCCCACTGGAAATCACGCGGAAATCGGTTCGGGGCACCCGTGCCGGCCGCGTTCCGGGGAAAGGCGGTAGGCGATGGATCTGAAGCCAATCACGCTGTTCGCGGCGGTCAAAAAGCGCATGGACTGGCTCGCCCAGCGCCAGGAAGTGCTGTCGCAGAACATCGCCAACGCGGACACCCCGAAATACCGGGCGCGCGACCTGAAACCCTATAATTTCAAGGAATTGATCCGCCGCGAAAGCGCGCAGTTGAATATGGTCGCAAGCGAGGCGGGGCATCTTTCGGGACGCCGCAAACGCATCCGCGATTTTTCCGAACACAAGGAACGTAAGCCCTTCGAGACTGCACCTGCGGGCAACTCGGTCGTGCTCGAAGAGCAGATGGCGAAGGTCGGCGAGACTGGCGCCAACTACAAGATGGCGACCAATCTCTACCGTAAGCATATCGGCATGCTGCGCATGGCGCTGGGTAGCCGAAACTAGGTTCAGGCGGAGAGGAAACCGGGAAATGGACGATATTATCCGCACCATGCGCATTTCCGGCGCGGGCTTGCGTGTCCAGGGCGAACGGCTTCGGGTCATTTCACAAAACATCGCCAACACCGACTCGCTGGCGACCGAACCGAACGGCAAACCCTACAGGCGCAAGATCATCACGTTCCGCAACGAGTTCGACAAAGCGGTCGGCATGGACACGGTTCGTGTCCACAAGGTCAAGCCCGATATGTCGAACTTCGGCAAGCGCTTCGATCCGAACCATCCGGCCGCCGACGCCGACGGCTACGTGCTGACCCCGAACGTCAACACGCTCATCGAAATGACCGACATGCGCGAGGCCCAGCGTTCCTACGAAGCCAACTTGAACGTCATCAAGTCCTCGAAGCAGATGCTTAACAGCGCTATCGAAATGCTGCGCTGACGCGGCGCGAAAACAGCCAAGCCCGGCTGACCGGCGAAGCCGGAGGCCGGTACGAAACGACGATAAAGAACGGGAAACAGACAGGAGCCAACGATGCCGACACCGGCCCAGAGCTATATCTCCGCCGTCAACGCCTACAATAGCGCGGCGCGTGGCGAATCCTTCACGACCAAGCAATCGCGCGACGACGTCCACCACGGCGAATTCGCCGACCTGGTGAAATCGGCGATCAAGGAAGCGGTCAAGATCGGCGAGCGCAGCGAACAACTCTCGATCCAGGGCATCAACGACCGCGCCGACATCTCCAAGGTGGTGACCGCCGTCAACGAAGCCGAACTCACCTTGCAGACCGTCGTCGCCGTCCGTGACAAGGTGCTCGATGCCTACAAGGAAATCATCCGCATGCCGATCTGAGGCATTTGCGTTATACTTCCGGCCTGCTTTCGATTCGGGGTGCGCGGACGGGCTTGAAGGGCGGCTTGCATGAATGAAGTGACCGTGCTGGAGGTCGGACGCGACGCGCTTTGGGTGGTGCTCAAGATCGCCAGCCCGATTATGGGCGCGGGGTTGTTGATCGGCCTGCTGATCGCATTGTTCCAGGCCTTGACCACGATCCAGGAAATGACGCTGACGTTCGTACCGAAGATCCTGGTCATCTTCGCCGCGATCATCCTCTTCCTGCCGTTCATGATGACCACCATCATCGAGTTCTCCCAGACCCTGTTCGACCGCATGATCGGGCTCGGCTAGCTTAGGCGGAACGCGCCGGTGCTCACGGAACTTCTGCAACTCAACATCTTCGCCTTCCTGCTGGTGTTCGCCCGGCTCGGCACGGCGGTGTCGTTCATGCCTGGCTTCAGCGCCACTTACGTTCCGACCCGTCTGCGGTTGTCGATCGCGCTGGCACTCAGCTTCGTCGTGTTGCCGGTGATCGCGCCGAAACTGCCGGTGATGCCGAGGAACGTGCCGGACCTCGCCATCATGGTCGTCGGCGAGATTATCGTCGGCTCGTTCATCGGGCTCGTGGGCTACATCCTGATCACCACGCTGCAGACCGCCGGCACCATCATTGCATTGGCATCGTCGATGTCGAACGCGTTGATCCAGGATCCGGTCGCCGAGCAGCAGAGCTCGACCATCTCGGGCTTTCTGCTCACCGTCGGCGCAGTGTTGATCTTCGTGTTAGATCTGCATCATCTGATGATCCGCGCCGCGCTCGAGAGCTATGCCATGTTCGAGCCCGGCAAGGTTCTGCCGTTCGGCGATTTCGCCGAAATGCTCTCGCGCCGTGTCGCAGACAGCTTCGCACTCGGGCTGCAACTCGCCATGCCTGCCGTGGTGATCGGCCTGACCTATACCATCGGGCTCGGCCTTCTCGGCCGCCTGATGCCGCAGTTGCCGGTGTTCTTCTTCGGATTGCCGGTCCAGATCAGCATGCAGTTGTGGGTGCTCACGCTCACCGTATCGGGTATAATGCTTGTGTTCACGACCCGGTTCGCGGACGGTATCGGCGCCTTCGTGCCGTGATTTCCGCGGGCCCGGCGGCGAATTGGGAACGTATCGATGGCTGAACAAGACGACGCCTCAAAAACAGAAGAGCCGACAGACAAAAAACTGACCGACGCCCGCAACAAGGGCAACGTCGCCCAGTCCCAGGAAATCAAGAGCTGGGGCGTGCTGCTGGCCGGCACCGGCGCGCTGATCTTCCTGACGCCTCACATGGCCAGCGGCGTCAAGAAACTCGGCCATCGTTTCATCGAAAGCCCGGACGCCATTCCGTTCGATTTCGAACACCTGCGCAGGATGCTGGCGGATACGCTGCTCGACCTCCTGTGGATCGTCTCGCCCTTCCTGTTGCTGATGGTGATCTTCGCTTTCGCCACCAACATCGGCCAGTTCGGCCTGTTGATGGCGCCCTCCAAGATCAAGCCGGAGTGGAACAAGGTCTCGATCCTCAAGGGCGCCGGCCGGCTGGCGTCGTCGCGCACGCTGGTCGAGTTCGCCAAGGGCATCGTCAAGCTGGTCGTAGTCACGGTGATCGCGTCGAGCATGGCCGCGCCGCTGCTGACCGACATCGAACTGCTGTCGCAGATCGACATCATCCTCACGGTCGATCGCATCCACCTCCTCGCCATCGCGCTCGCCGCCGGCACCGTCGGCGTGATGACCGTTCTCGCCGCGCTCGATTGGCTCTATCAGAAGCACGCCTTCACCAAGCAGATGCGCATGACTAAGCAGGAAGTGAAGGACGAGCACAAGCAGCAGGAAGGCGATCCGCAGGTCAAGGGCCGCATCCGCCGGGTGCGCATGGAGCGCCACCAGCAGCGCATGATGCAAGCGGTTCCGACCGCCGCCGTGGTCATCACCAACCCGACCCACTTCGCCATCGCGCTCAGCTACGAGATGGGCGAGATGGACGCGCCCAAGTGCGTCGCCAAGGGCGTCGACCATCTCGCGTTCCGCATCCGCGAGGTCGCCGAGGAGCACGACGTGCCGATCGTCGAGAACCCGCCGCTCGCCCGCGCGCTTTACGACACCGTCGAGATCGACCAGGAAATACCGCCCGAGCATTTCACCGCCGTGGCCGAGATCATCGGCTTCATCATGCGCAAGCGCGGCGACCTGCCGCTGCACTGAGGACGAGCTGAAGCGAAGATGTCCGAAGCCAGCCCGTCCCCCAAGCCGTCCAAGGAACCGTCCAAGGAACCATCTGTGGCGCTCGCCAGCCGGCCTGCCTTCTGGCTGGTGCTCGGCATGATATGCGCCGCGCCCCTGGCCGCCGTGCGCTGGGACCACCCGAACGCGGCCTTGATCGCCGGTGCCGCCGGCGGCCTCGCCATCCTCTGCGTCGCGATCGCGCTCTGGCGCGCCTTCGCCG
>JAYNJY010000146.1:0-7802 GCA_038110665.1 Rhodospirillaceae bacterium
CTATCCGATCGAGGGCATGGAAGGCCGCTTCATCACGGTCGCGACGACGCGCCCTGAGACGATGCTGGGCGACACGGCGGTTGCGGTGCATCCCGAGGACGAGCGCTACGCGGACCTCGTCGGCAAGAACGTGATGCTGCCGATCGCCGAGCGCGCGATCCCGATCGTCGCGGACGAGCATTCCGATCCGGAGAAGGGCTCGGGCGCGGTCAAGATCACGCCGGCGCACGACTTCAACGACTTCGAGGTCGGCCGGCGCAACAAGCTCAAGCTGGTCAACATCTTCGACCAGAACGCCAGCCTCAACGACAACGCGCCGGAGGCCTACCGCGGCCTCGACCGCTACGCCGCGCGCGACAAGGTGGTGGCGGAAATGGAAAGCCTCGGTCTGCTCGAGAAGATCGAGGACAACGCCATGACCATCCCCTACGGCGACCGCTCCGGCGTCGTCATCGAGCCCTGGCTCATGGACCAGTGGTTCGTCGACGCCGCCAGGCTCGCCGGGCCGGCGATCACGGCGGTCGAGCAGGGCAAAACCACTTTCGTCCCGAAACAGTGGGAAAACACCTATTACGAGTGGATGCGCAACATCCAGCCCTGGTGCATTTCGCGCCAGATCTGGTGGGGCCATCAAATTCCGGCTTGGTTCGGCCCTGACGGCGAGATTTTCGTCGCCGAAACGGAAGACGAGGCCAAGGCCCAGGCACATGCCAACTACGGCAAGGACGTCGAGTTGAAGCGCGACCCCGACGTGCTCGACACCTGGTTCTCGTCGGCGCTGTGGCCGTTCTCGACGCTGGGCTGGCCCGAGCAGACGCCGGAGCTAGAGCGCTACTACCCGACCGACGTGCTGATCACCGGTTTCGACATCATCTTCTTCTGGGTCGCGCGGATGATGATGATGGGCATCCACTTCATGGGCGAGGTGCCGTTCCACACCGTCTACATCCATGCGCTGGTGCGCGACGAGCACGGCCAGAAGATGTCGAAGTCGAAGGGCAACATCATCGACCCGTTGGAACTGATCGAGAAGTTCGGCGCCGACGCGCTGCGCTTCACGTTGACCGCCTTCGCCGCCCAGGGCCGCGACGTGCGCCTCTCCGAGCAGCGTGTCGAGGGTTACCGCAACTTCTGCACCAAGCTCTGGAACGCTGCGCGCTTCTGCGAGATGTACGAGTGCCGCCCGGACGCCAAGTTCGATCCCGCCGCCGTGACCGAGACCGCCAACAAGTGGATCGTCGGCAAGACCGTGGAGGCCGAGCGCGCCGTCGCTGGGGCCATCGAATCGTATCGCTTCAACGACGCGGCGCACGGCGTTTATCACTTCACCTGGGGCACCTTCTGCGACTGGTATCTGGAGTTGATCAAGCCGGTGCTGATGGGCGCGGACTCGCCGGCCAAGGCCGAGACCCGCGCGACCGCCGCCTGGGTGCTTGACCAGATCCTGCACCTGATGCATCCGATTTCGCCCTTCATCACCGAGGAGCTGTGGGGCCAGATGGCGGCCGATCGCCCGGGGCCGATGATCACGGCGGCCTGGCCGGAGCTCGCCGACAGCCTGCTCGATGCCGACGCCAACGCCGAGATGGACTGGGTGGTGCGGTTGATCGGCCAGGTGCGGGGCTTGAGGAACGAGATGAACGTGCCCGTGAAGGCGGAGATTCCGCTGCTGCTGAAGGGTGCCGGCGACCTCGCGCAGCGCTGCATGGCGACGCATGCCGAGCAGATCAAGCGTCTGGCGCGCGTTTCCACGATCGAGGCGCTCGCCGGCGACGTACCCTCCGGCAGCGTCCAGGACGTCATCGACGAAGCGACGCTGGTGCTGCCGGTCGCGGAAGTCATCGACGTTGCCGCCGAGCGCCAGCGCCTGGAGAAGGAAATCGCCAAGCAGCAGGCCGAGATCGACCGCTTCGAGAAGAAGCTCGCCAACGAAAAGTTCGTCGCCAACGCGCCGGACGCCGTGGTCGAAGCCGAACGGGAGAAGCTGGCCGACGCCAGGCTCTCGCACGATCGCCTGGCGGAGGCGCGCGGCCGGCTCTCGCAGGCGGGCTGAAAGACAAACGTCCTCTCGCGCCTGCACGAGGTTTTAGCTAGGCTGCCGCCATGAGGATGGCGATCCAACTGATCTCTCTGGCCGTGGTGGCGGCGCTCGTGAGCGGCGGGGCCTCGGCCGCCGACGCGCTCTACAAGGGCCGCATCTTCGACGCCCATGTGCATTATTCCGCACACAGTTGGGACGTCTATACGCCCGAAGCGGCGATCACCATGCTCGACAAGCAAGACGTGTTCGGCGCACTGGTTTCGTCGACGCCGGACGAGGGCACGCGCCGGCTCGCCGCCGTCGAGCAGGCCCGCGTGCGCGTGGTGCCGCTGTTCCGGCCTTATCACGACAGTTCCGATCTCAGCCTCTGGTACGCCAACTCGGACCGCTTGAGCGAGTCCGAGCGCGCCATCACCGGCGGCCATCGCGACGGCCTCGGCGAGGTTCACATCCATTCGCCGAAAGCGCTCGACGGGGAGCGCATCCAGAACCTAGTCCGCCAGATCGCCAAAGCCGGTTTGCTGATCCAGCCGCACGCCGGCTTTGCCGTGGTTGAGCGCCTGTTCGAGATCGCACCCGACATCAAGATCGTCTGGGCGCATGCCGGGTTCTCCGACCCGCCGTCGGTGATCGGCCGGCTGATGGACAAGCACAAGCAGCTTTGGGCCGATCTCTCGTACCGGGAGGACGGCATTATCGGCGCGAACGGCCTCAACGACGAATGGAAGGCGCTGCTGGTCCGTCATGCCGATCGCTTCATGGTCGGTTCCGACACCTGGGAGGCCGACCGCTGGTACGCCTATCCCGGCATCATCGAGGCGAACCGCCGCTGGCTCGGCCAGTTGCCGCAAGACGCCGCTGACAAGATCGCGCACGGCAACGCGGAACAGCTGTTCGGGCTGCGCTAACGTTTTGCTAACCCGATCCGTGCAAGGATCATCCCCTTGCGTCTGACAGTAGGGGTGTCATGACCACGGCTGGATATGACGATTTCAAGGTACCCGTGCTCGGCGATAATCCGACGCCGGAGGAGCGCGCCGAGTACGTCATTCTCAGGCTCGAGCAGTTCATCCGCGACGGCCGCACCCTCGACGAGGGCATGTCGTTCAAGAAATGGCAGGCCATGGCGAAGACCGAGATCACCATCGCCATCTCGGAGGCCGAGAACAGCCAGAAGCACGACGAGATCAATTCGCGGCGTGTCCTGTTCGTCGCCGCCGCCGCCATGGTCACCATCGGTTTTTGGGGCACGGCTGTGAGCTATCACAACGTCGGCAACATGGCTGCCGGCATCGTCTGCACCGTCGCCGGGCTTGTGCTGGTGTTCGCTGCCGGCGGCTGGAGGGCGCGCAAGTGGAACAACAGCCGCCAAGCCAAGGAACGGCGCCGTCGTCTCGCCCGCATCGAGAACCTCAACAAGCGCATCAAGCGCCTCGAGGGGATGCTAGAGAAGGAGGAGAAGGAACTCGTCGAGGCGCTCGACAAGTTGCTGGAGAAGAAGCGCAAGCCGCGCTCCGCCGTCGGCTGAACGCCCCGCTAGATCGCCTTTTCCAAGGCTTCGATCAGCCGGTCGACCTCGTCCAAGGTGTTGTATTGCGCCATCGAGGCGCGCACGACGCCGTCATCCGGGTCTTCGACGCCGAGCGCCTCGATCAGTCGCTTGGCGTAGAAATGGCCGTTCGAGACGCCGACCCGGTGCTTCGCCGTGCGTGGCGGAATTTCCGCCAAACGCCGGCCGCGGACGGTGAATGAGAATGTTGCGACGCGCGCGTTCCGCGACGCCTCGGCGGGGCCGAGCAGGCGAATGTCGTTACGGGAATTGACGAAATCCAGGAACCGCGCCGCCAGCTTCGCCTCGTGTTCGGCGACCATCTCGAACAGGCGCTTTTGCCGGGAGAGCGCATCGTTGGCCGGCGCGCCCAGGTGATGGCCGGCGAGCGCCTCGAAATAGTCGTCGATGCCGGCTAGCGAGGCGATCATCTCGTGCTGCGGGCCGGCCGGGTTGAGCTTGTGGGTGGTGTCGTCGTCGGCGAAGAAATAATGGCCCTGGTTGGCGGCGGCGACGAGCTTCTCCATCTTGCCGTAGAGGCAGCCCATGTGCGGCCCGAAAATCTTGTAGAAACTGAACAGATAGTAGTCGACGTCCCAGGCCTTGACGTCGACGGCGCGGTGCGGCGCGAAGGCAACGCCGTCGACGCAAACCTCGGCACCGGCGGCGTGGGCGATGCGGGTGATGGTGGCGACGTCGTTGATGGCGCCCAGGATGTTGGAGACATGCGGGAACGCGACTAGGCGCGTACGTTCGCTCAGCAAATCGGCGAGTACGCCGGTGTCCAGCGTGCCGGTCTCGGGATGCACCGGCCAGTCGAGCACCTTGATGCCGCTGGCCGCGAGCCGGCGCCATGGGCCCGAGTTGGCTTCGTGGTTCTGGATCGCGACGATGACCTCGTCGCCTTGCCGCCACAGCGGCCTGAGCGCGTTGGCGAGCACGTAGGCGTTGATCGAGGTCGAAGCGCCAACGATGACCTCGCCGGGCTCGGCGCCGATCATCGCCGCCATGCGGGCATGGCCGGCGTTCATCCGCTCGAGCGCCTTGGCGGCGAGCGGGAAGTTGGTGCCGGGCTGCACCTGGCATTCGCTCATATAGGCGGTGATGCGTTCGATCACGCACCTCGGCACGTAGACGCCGCCGGCGTTCTCGAAGAACGCCCATTCCCAGAGCGGTGCCGGAAACTGTGCGCGGACGAACAGCGGATCGAGGGCCTTGAGGTCGGAGCTCATGCGTTGGCGTCCCTGCGTTCAGCGCTGGCCATAGGTGGCGATCAGTTCGAGCGCCACGTAGATGCGTTCCGGCGGTTCGTCGAACTTGAGGCCGAGCTCGCCGCGCCGGACCCAGGCGACGCGGGCGGCGAATTCGCCGGGCTGGTCGATGACGAGCATGACGGGCGTCTGCGGTGCCGCCGACAGTGCGGCCGCGATGCGCACGCCGCCGGGGCCTATGTCGCCGATTTCGCACTGGGTCGAGATGTTGCCGACATTGATGGCGGTCTTGAACAGAACCTGCTTGCGGTCTTCGCCGCGCCGGTTCGGCATGCTGTGAATTTCGGCCATGTGCCAGCCCCCGAAACGCCCCGAAGGTTATTGATGGGCCCCTCGCGGCGATTGTGCGGCAGGATCGCGCGGTTGGCAACGCGGTGATGTCGGGCGCGCGCCGGCAGGGGCTTCGCGGTTGCGCTAAGGCTGGCCTCGCGGGGCGCGCTCGGCTATTCTCCGGCGCTGTTCGTAAAACCTATCCGCCTGGGAGGAACCCATGCCCGAGTATCGCTCGAAAACCTCGACCCACGGCCGCAACATGGCCGGCGCGCGCGGCTTGTGGCGCGCCACGGGCATGACCGACGAAGATTTCGGCAAGCCGATCATCGCCGTCGCCAACTCCTTCACCCAGTTCGTGCCCGGCCACGTGCACCTCAAGGACCTGGGCCAGATGGTGGCGCGCGATATCGAGGTCGCCGGTGGCGTCGCCAAGGAATTCAACACCATCGCAGTCGACGACGGCATCGCCATGGGCCATGGCGGCATGCTGTATTCGCTGCCGAGCCGTGAACTGATCGCCGATGCGGTCGAATACATGGTCAACGCGCACTGCGCCGACGCATTGGTCTGCATTTCCAACTGCGACAAGATCACGCCGGGCATGCTGATGGCCGCCATGCGCCTCAACATCCCCGCCGTATTCGTCTCGGGCGGCCCGATGGAGGCCGGCAAGCTGGTTGTCGACGGCGAGGAGAAGAAGGCCGACCTGATCGACGCCATGATCCAAGCCGCCAACCCGAAGGTCTCCGACGAGGACGTGATGAAGTACGAGCGTTCGGCCTGTCCGACCTGCGGTTCGTGTTCCGGCATGTTCACGGCCAACTCCATGAACTGCCTGGCCGAGGCCATCGGTCTCGCGCTGCCCGGCAACGGCTCCGTGCTCGCCACCCACGCCGACCGGGAGCGCCTGTTCCATGAGGCCGGCGCGCTCATCGTCGAGCTTTGCAAGCGCTACTACGAAAACGACGACGAGAGCGTGCTGCCGCGCTCGATCGGTTCCAGGCGCGGTTTCGAGAACGCCATGACCGTCGATATCGCCATGGGCGGCTCGACCAACACCATCCTGCATCTGCTCGCCATGGCGCGCGAGGGCGAGGTCGATTTCGAAATCAAGGACATCGACGGCCTGAGCCGCAAGGTGCCGCATCTCTCCAAGCTGGCGCCGTCGACCAACGTCTACCACATGGAGGACTTCCACCGCGCCGGCGGCATCATGGGCATCATGGGCGAGCTCGAGCGCGCCGGTCTGATCCACCGCGACAACCCGACCATCCACGAGCCGACCATAGGCGCCGCCATCGACAGATGGGACGTGCGCCGCAGCGACGACGAGGACGTCCGCAAGTTCTACCTCGCCGCGCCCGGCAACGTCGTCACCACCGAGGCGTTCAGCCAGGCGAAGCGCTACAACAGCCTCGATCTCGACCGCGAGCAGGGCTGCATCCGTGCCGTCGACACGCCCTACAGCCCGGACGGCGGCTTGGCCGTGCTCTACGGCAACATCGCCGAGGACGGCTGCGTAG
Source organism: Rhodospirillaceae bacterium (assembly GCA_038110665.1). GTDB lineage: Bacteria > Pseudomonadota > Alphaproteobacteria > Rhodospirillales > Casp-alpha2 > TMED8. The sequence continues at coordinate 6,658 of JAYNJY010000146.1, forward strand.
TGAAGACCGCCGGCGTGCCGGAAAGCTGCCTCAAGTTCTCCGGCCCCGCCGTCATCTGCGAAAGCCAGGACGAAGCCATCGCCAAGATCCTCGGCGGCGAGGTCAAGGCCGGCGACATCGTCGTCGTGCGCTACGAAGGGCCCAAGGGCGGGCCGGGTATGCAGGAGATGCTGTACCCGACCAGCTACATCAAGTCGATGGGCCTCGGCCAAGCCTGCGCGCTGGTCACCGACGGGCGTTTCTCGGGCGGTTCGTCCGGGCTTTCGATCGGCCACGTTTCGCCGGAAGCCGCCGAGGGCGGCGCCATCGGCCTGGTGGAACAGGGCGACATGATCGAGATCGACATCGCCAAGCGTTCGATCAACCTTGCCGTCGGTGCCGATGAGATGAAGCGCCGCCGCGCCGCCATGGAAGCGAAGGGCAAGGCGGCGTGGCAGCCGAAAGCGCGCGATCGCGTGGTTTCCAAGGCGCTCCAGGCCTACGGCTTGCTCGCGACTTCGGCCTCGCAGGGCGCCGTTCGCGACGTCAGCCAATTGATCAGTCGGTAAAATTTGTATCCAAAGCGATATAACATACAATTGATTTATGAGAGACTAGATAATTACATATCTAGGTGGTAGTACCCGACGCCCGAATATTGCCCGGCCAGCGATCTCGGTATGGCCTGCGGCGGAGGTACGGACGGCCAATGGAATTCTTCCATACCGCGCTGGAGTTCGACGCCGACGCGTTGGCCGACGATTTCGACAGGGCGTGCAAGTACTGGAGCATCCTTCGCGGCACGCGTCGCTGCCCGTCGTGGCGAGAGATGGACATGATGGCGTTGCCGCTCAGGCTGGTGCCATGGTTTTCGGTCATCGACGAGGTCGGCAACGGCAGCGATTTCATTTTCCGGTTTTTCGGTACGTCGCGAGTGCGCCTGCAGGGGCGTGATTACACCGGCCGTTCGGTCAAAACGTTGGAATCGGGGCAACTCGCGAGGAAGGTCGCCGCCGAGTTGGTCGAGGTCGTCGAGCGACGCAAGCGGATGTTGTACCGAACCACCGTGGCCAAGCCCGATGCCGGCAGACGGGCCAGTTACGACATCCTGCGCCTGCCGTTCAGTGACGGCGACGACGTCAATGTCGTCCTCAACCTCGTCGACT
>JAYNJY010000147.1:0-7742 GCA_038110665.1 Rhodospirillaceae bacterium
CCGCCGCGGCCAGGATGGCGATGCCGGCGACCAATACGGCGAAGGATGTCTCGATGCGGTAGCCCTGCCAATCGACGGCGACCGCGCCCGGCCGGTCGAGCAGCCAGACCGCGCCCGCGACGACCAGGAAAATGACGATCAGGTAGCCGAGCGCGCGTATCACCGGGCCTTACTCCGTGGCCGCGTCGAGCAGCGACACCGCATGGATGTGCAGCGCCGCCAGCGTGCGTTCCGCGCCGGCCCGCATCTTGGCGCGGCCGAGCCAGGGCTGGGCCGCCTTCGCTGCATCCGGCGAAAGCGCCTGAACGCCTTCGAGCGCCGCGATGGCGCCGGCGAGATCGCCGGCCGCGAGTTGCTTTTCGGCGCGCGCCACCAGGCCCTCGACCGAGTCCGCGCCGGCGCCGTCGATGCGCCGCACCCGGACCAGCGTGCCGAGGCGCCGTACCATACCCTCGAGCCAGCCGCCGCCGCCGGTGCCCGCACGGGAGACGACGGTGCCGGCCATGGCGGCGAAATCGTCACGCAGCATGGCCAGCGTCGGCACCCCGGTCTTGGCGTAGGTCGCGAGCGGCAGCAGCGCCGCGTCGATGCCGGCGTCGCCGGCGGCCATACCCTTGACCGCCTGGAGCTCGCGTTCGAAGCCGCCGCCGAGTTGCACGGCGTCACGCAACTGCCCAACCGCCAACACCAGCGCCGCCTTGGCCGCGCCGACGCCGCCCTTCGTGGCGCGACGCTCAATCTCCTCGAGTCGTTTCTCGACGCCGGCGATCGCCTTGTCGGCCGGCACGAGCGCGGCCTGCTCCTTCTCGAGTTTGCTCAGCCGGTCGGCGAGTTCGCGCGAGCGCGCCTCGGCGGCGCGCAGCTCCGCCACGCCAGCTTCGGCCGCATGCTTGTCGGCTGCCGGCTTGCCGGCGTTCTCGATTGCGGCCAGACGGTCGCTCAAGCGCTTCAGCGACTCCTTGGCCTGCGTCGCTTCGTCCATCTGCGCCGCCGATTCGGCGATCTGGCGCACGGACGCCATGGATTGCTCGACCGTCTCCAGCCGATGCAGCGCCTTGCCGAGTTCGGCGCTCAACTTCTCGCGCTCCTGCTCCAGGCGCTGGATGGTCTCGTCCTTGACGGCGAGTTCGCCGGCCTTGCTCTCCAACGCGGCGAGACGCGCGCTCAGGTTGGCGACGCGAGGATCCTCGGTCTTCAGGCTTGGAATTTTTGGCAGCTTGTCGGCGACCAGCGGCATCCACTTCGGGCGGGTCAGGTAGCCCGCCGCCACGATCAGCGCCAGCACCACCAGCGCCGCCACCCATCCGCCGCCGCCGCTCTTGGTCGGCTGGGCGGGCTGGGCGGTCTTGCTTGTCTCGTTCGCAGGCATCGCGTCGGTCTCCGGTTTTGCGTCCGCCGCGGCCTGGTCGGCGGCGCTTTCCGGTTTCGCCGCCGCCTTGGCGCGCGACTTGCGCTTGCCGGCAGGCTTGGCCGCGTCGGTTTCGCCGCTGGTGGTGGTGTTCGCGGTTCGCGCCATCTCTCGCTCCGTTGCCTCTCGCACCTTTAAATAGCGGATCCGCCGGGATCAACCCAGGCGCGGCCTTCGTGCCATTTCCGTCTTCTGTCTTGTCACTTTTCGCCGAACATTTCCAGCATGGCGGCCTGGTCCGGCCGCGCCGCCGTGCGCACCGCAGCCCAGGGCAGCCCCCGGACCTTCGCGGCCACATTGGCGCTCAGGCAATAGACGGTGACCGCCGCGAGGTTCGGCGCCAGGCCGGCGTCCTCGACCAGGCGGGCGAAGGTGGCGCCGGTGCGCGGCGAATAGATCAGCACGCCGCCGTAGCGCTCGGCCGTGAGCCCGGCACGCGCCACATCGGGCAGGACATCCGCGGTTTCCGCCCGGTAGAGCACTTCGCGCCGGTATTCGAACCCGGCGGCGGCGAGCATCCCCGCCAGGTCGCCCGCCGTCTTCGAGCCGGCGGCATGTATCAAAGTCCCACCAGCCGGATCGAGCGTGGCGGCGGCAAGACGTGCCAAATCGTCGACATCGCCATCGGCCGAGGTCACGTCGGTGAAGCCGAGGTCGCGCGCCTGGGCCGCCGTCGACGCCCCGACCGCGAGCACCTTGAGCCCGCGCTCGTCGGTGCGCCGGGCGAGCGCGCGCGCCCCGTTGGCGCTGGTCAGCAGCAAAGCCTGTGCGCCCTCGAGGTCGAGCGCCGCGCCGTCCTTAAATTTGATGCGCAGCAACGGCGCCACCTCGGCCGCGACGCCGAGACGCGCGAGTTCGGCGACCAGTGTCGCGGCGTCTTCTTCCGGCCGGGTGATCAGGACCCGCAAGCAAGTCCTCCTTCAGGCGTTCAGGCGAACAGATCGTCGCCGGCGCGGGCGCGAAGCTCGCGCCCGGCATCGTCGCCGAGCGCTTCCGCATCGGCGAGCGCGCCCTCGCGCTCGGTTTCGTACATGGCCGAGCCGTCCGCCTTGGCGACCAGCCCGCGCAGCCTGAGCCGGCTACCCGAAATTTCCGCGAGGCCGCCGATCGGCGTGCGGCATGAACCGTCGAGCGCGGCCAGCAACGCGCGCTCGGCGCGGACGCGGATGTGACTTTCGGCATGGTCGACGGCGGCGAGGAATTCGAGGGCGGCCGTGTCGTCGGCACGGCAGGTGATGCCGATCGCGCCCTGGCCGACGGCCGGCAGCATTTCCTCCGGCGAAAGCACGGCGCTCGCCTTCTCGGCCATGCCGAGCCGGTTGAGCCCGGCCACTGCCAGCACCGTCGCGTCGCAGGCACCGTCGGCGAGCTTGGCGAGCCTCGTCTGCACGTTGCCCCGGATCAGCGTCACCTTGAGGTCGGGGCGGCGGTTGAGGATTTGCGCCTGGCGCCGCAGCGACGCCGAGCCGACGACGCTGCCGGCCAGCAGTTCGGCGAGGCTCGGCGCCTTCAAGGAGAGAAACGCATCGCGCGGATCCTCGCGCTCCAAACAGGCCGCCAGCACAACGCCGTCGGGCAGGAAGGTCTCGACGTCCTTGACCGAATGCACGGCGATGTCGATGCGGCCGTCCAGCAGCGCCGCGTCGAGTTCCTTGGTGAACAGGCCCTTGCCGCCGACCTCGGCCAATGGCCGGTCTAGGATCGCGTCACCCGAGGTCTTGATCTCGACGACCTCCATGGCGCCCGCTCCGGCCAAGGCGGGCACGGCCGCGGCGAGGCGGTCGCGCGCCTCCAGCGTCTGCGCCGTGGCGAGCGGGCTTCCCCGGGTGCCGATGCGGAACAGGGGGCGGTCTGTCATGCGGGCTGGTTCTCCGTCGCCTCAGGGGTGGCGCCGGGAATGTCGTGAGCGTACATTCGGCGCGTGTCGAGGTTGAGGCTTATACATGATCGTATTGGGGATTGAAACAAGCTGCGACGAGACGGCGGCGGCGGTGGTTTCCGCCGAAGCCGTGGGCGGCGCGCTGTCTCGGCCCCGTATCCTCGCCAATGTGGTGCTGTCGCAGCTCGACGAGCACAAGGCGTTCGGCGGCGTCGTGCCTGAGATCGCGGCGCGTGCCCACGTCGAGGCCATCGACGCCATCGTCGCCGAGGCCATGGCCGAGGCGAAGGTCGGCTACGCCGATCTCGCCGGCGTCGCCGCCACCGGCGGCCCGGGGCTGATCGGCGGCGTCATGGTCGGCGTGGTGACGGCCAAGGCCATCGCCTTCGCGCGCCGGCTGCCGTTCGTCGCCGTCAATCACCTGGAGGCGCACGCGCTCACCGCGCGGCTGACCGGCGGCGACGCGCCGCTCGCGTTTCCCTATCTGCTGTTGCTGGTGTCGGGCGGGCACTGCCAACTGCTCGCGGTCGAGGGCGTCGGCCGTTACCGCCGCCTCGGTACCACCATCGACGACGCGCTCGGTGAGGCCTTCGACAAGACCGCCAAGATGCTGGGCCTGGGCTATCCCGGCGGGCCGGCGGTGGAAGCCATGGCGGCCAGGGGCGATCCCGCGCGGTTCGAGCTGCCGCGCCCGATGAAGGGCCGCGATGGCTGCGACTTCTCGTTCTCCGGGCTCAAGACCAAGGTGCGCCAGACCATCGAGGCGTTGCCGCCGGGCTCCGTTTCGGACCAGGACGCCGCCGATCTCTGCGCCGGCTTCCAGCAGGCGGCCGGCGACGTGCTCGTCGACCGCACCGCCAAAGCCATCGAGATTTTCTCTGCCCGGCACGGGCCCGCGCCGCTCGTCGTTGCCGGCGGCGTCGCCGCCAACAAGCTCATCCGCGCGCGCCTGGAAGCTCTCGCCGAAGACGCCGGCATCGGCTTCGCCGCGCCGCCGCCGGCGCTCTGCACCGACAACGGCGCCATGGTCGCCTGGGCCGGGCTCGAACGCCTTGCGTTGGGCGAGAGCGACGCACTCGACTTCAAGCCGCGGCCGCGCTGGCCGCTCGACCCCGACGCGCCGAAGGCCGCCTTCGCTGGGGTCAAGGCCTGAGCCGGCCCTTGAGCTTGGCGGTCAGCGGCGCCAACCCGGCGGCGTAAGGCTTGGCGCGGCCGACCGATCCCTTGTAGAGCGGGCGGCGCACTTGCAGGTTCGATGCGGTTTCGACATTGCGCCTGGCGGCGTGAAATTCAAGACAGGCGGCGTCCCAATCGAGACCGCAGAAATCGAGCAGCCGGCGCGTCTCCGTCTCCTGTTCGGCGATCAACGCCTCGTAGTCGAGTTCCAGCACGCGGCCGGGAAAGAGTCCGCGCCAATGCGCCATGGTCGCGGCGTAGAGGTTGTGATAGCGGGCCAGGTCTTCGAGGTCGTTGGCGAAGTAGGGGCCGGCCTCGAACAGGGTGGCGAAGCAGGAGAAACAGGTGTCGAGCGGGTCGCGCCGGCTGTGCACGACGCGCGCTCCCGGCAGCGCCAGCAGGATGGCGCCGACGTAGAGGAAATTCGCCGGCGTCTTGTTGACACGGACCTTGGCATCAGGTGCCCGTGCCGTAACGCGCGCCACATAATCGCGCCCGAGCGCCGCGAGGTCCTCCGACCCTGCGCCTTGCAGGCATTCGGGAAACGTTTCACCTCGGGCGGCGGCGAAGGCGTTGGCGGCGGCCTCGAGGTCGAGCACCTCGCCGAGCCCGGCGACTTCGCCATGCGCGGCCAGGATCTGTTCGCTCAAGGTCGTACCGGCACGCGGCATGCCAACGACGAAAACCTCGCCGCTGCCGAGCGCGCCGTCGACGGCGCCAAGGCGTTCCGCGAGGGCGGGCGTGAAGGTCCGGATCAGCCGGTCGGCGAAGGCCTCGTCACGGGTGACGTCGTAGTCGATCTCGCCGCGCTTGATCGCGTTGGCGGCCTGAAGGGCTGCAAAGGCGGCGGCGTGTTCGCCCGCGTCCTCCAGCGCCTTGGCGAGCGCGAAGCCGAGCAGGACGCGGTCCGCCGCCGTCGCGTCCGGCGCCGCCAGGCGGCGACGAAGTTCCTCGATCTCGGGATCGCCGGCGGCGAAGCGCCGGAACTGGGCGAGTTGATGGCGCGCCGCGGCATGGCCCGGATCGAGCGCGAGAACGCGCTCGAAATGTTGCCGCGCGGCGCCGGCCTCGCCCAGGATGCGGAGCCCGACGGCACGTTCGTAATGCGCCTCGACGTTGTCGGGATCGAGCTCGAGCGTACGCCGGAAATAATCGGTCCAGTCGGCAGTGAGGCCGAGCCGCCGGGCCGCGCTGCCGGCGAGGAACAGTAGCCGCGCGTCGGCCGGCGTGGTTTCGAGGACTCTCTGGCAGGCCGCGAGCGCGGCCGCGAAATCGCCCGCCTTAAATGCGTCGACGATCCGCCGGAAGCTCTCGATCGCCGCGTCGTCCATGCGTTATCCTTATGGCGTGCCTTGTTAGCGGCGTCTTGGAGTGGACGCCGCGAAGGGTTACAAATCAAGCCATGGATCGCATCAACGTCATCGGCGCCGGCGCCTGGGGTACGGCTTTGGCACAGGTGGCCCGCCGCGCGGGGCGCAAGGTCACGCTCTGGGCGCGCGAGCCGGAAGTCGCCGACGCCGTCAACTCGGCGCACGAGAACGCGCTGTTCCTGCCCGGCATCGCGCTCGACCCCGAGATCCGGGCGACCACCGAGATCGCCGAAGCCGCCGAAGCCGACGCGCTGTTGCTGGTGGTGCCGGCGCAGTTCCTGCGCGCCACCTGCTCGGCGCTAGCGCCCGTGCTCGGCCGCTCGACGCCGGTCGTCGTCTGCGCCAAGGGCATCGAGATCTCGACCGGCGCCCTGATGAACGAAGTGTTCGAGGCGACGCTGCCGTGCCGGCCACTGGCCGTGCTCTCCGGCCCGACCTTCGCCGTCGAGGTGGCGCGCGAACTGCCGACCGCCGTGACGCTGGCCGCCGCCGACCGGGCGCTCGCGGCAAGTCTGGTGGCGGCGCTGGCGACGCCGCGCTTCCGTCCCTACCAGGGCGTCGACATCGTCGGCGCCGAGGTCGGCGGTGCGGTCAAGAACGTGCTCGCCATCGCCTGCGGCATCGTCGAGGGCAGGGGGCTCGGCGACAACGCCCGCGCCGCGCTGATCACCCGCGGCCTGGTCGAGATGGCCAGGCTCTGCAACGCCAAGGGCGGTCGGCCGGAAACGCTGATGGGGCTCTCCGGTATCGGCGACCTGACGCTGACCTGCAACGCCATGCAGTCGCGCAACTTCTCGCTCGGCGCGGCGCTCGGCCAAGGCCAGACGCTTGCCGACGTGCTCGGCGGACGTCGTTCGGTCGCCGAGGGCGTCGATACCGCCGCCGCCGTCACGGCGCTCGCCGCCAGGCTCGGGATCGACATGCCGATCTCGGCAGCCGTCGACGCCATCGTCAACCACGGCGCCGACATCGACGCGCGCGTCGCCCAATTGCTGGCGCGGCCGACCGGCAGCGACGACACGTTGCGCGCGGCGGCCGGAAACGGCGAATGAGCGACTGGCGGCGGCTCTGCGCGCTCGGCGACGTGCCGCAAGACGGCACCAACGGCTTTCTGGTCGAGACCGAACGCGGCCGCTTCGGCGCCATGGTCATCCGGCGCTCGGGCGCCATTCGCACCTACGTCAATTCCTGCCCGCACGTCGGCGTGCCGCTCGACCTGCGGCCGGGGCAGTTCCTAAACCTGGAACGCAGCCACATCATCTGCACGACGCACGGGGCGCTGTTCCGCATCGACGACGGCTATTGCGTCTCCGGCCCCTGTGCCGGCGCGCACCTGCTGGCGCTGGAGAACGAGGTCCGCGGCGACGCGCTCTTCATCCGGCTTCCCGAAGCGCGCGGCTAGACGCCCAATCGCCTTGAGATTCCCCGCCGGTTTGCCATAATCCCGGGAGAGCAGATCAAGGCTTCGGGAGCACGCTGGTTCTGCAGGGACGCGCCGCCGTGCTCTCGCCAAAACAACGGGGAGAGATACCGACATGAGCGAAGTTCACGTCTATCCGGTGCCGGAGGCCTTCGCGGCCAAGTCGCTTTGCAACGCCAAGCAATACGGAGAAATGTACAAGCGCTCGGTCGAGGACCCTGAGGGTTTCTGGGGCGAGCACGGTAAGCGCATCACTTGGTTCAAGCCCTACACCAAGGTCAAGAACACCACCTTCGACAAGCCGCACGTCTCGATCAAATGGTACGAGGACGGCACGCTCAACGCCTCCTACAACTGCATCGACCGCCATCTCGAGAAGCGCGGCGACCAGGTCGCCATTATCTGGGAAGGCGACGACCCGTCGGTCGACAAGAAAATCACCTACAAGCAACTGCACGAGGAGGTCTCCCGGCTCGCCAACGCCATGAC
>JAYNJY010000148.1:0-7638 GCA_038110665.1 Rhodospirillaceae bacterium
CGGGGCAGGAAAGAGACCGTCTTGAGTTCGTCCGGCGCCGGCCCGATGCGCCGGATGTCGGCCCAGGCGCCCTTGTAGTAGGGGATCGTGGTCGCCGGATCGACGTGGTCCGAGACCAAGTCGCCGGCGGCGCCGCGCGGTTGGCCGAACAGCATGAAGGCATGGCCGCGTTTGACTGCGTCCGTCGGATAGGCCATAGCACGGACGGAACCGACGTCGTTGGCGACTTCGACGATGTCGCCGGGCGCGAGACCGAGCTCGGCCGCGTCCTCGGCATGCATCTCCAGGCATGGCATGGGATAGCGCTCGCGGTAGAACGGGATGTGCTGGTGATGATAGAGCGTCTGCCAGATGTGGTTGACGCGTCCGTTGTTGATCCAGAAGCGGTGGTTGCGGCGCTGGCGTTGGACCAAGGCGGCGTAACCGGGCCAGGGCCGGGGCGCGGGAATGAAGCGCGCCTTGCCCGAAGGCGTGCCGAAGCGCCCGTCCTCGAACAGTCGCGGCGTCCCGACCGGCACGCCGTTGACCAAACGCACGGGCGTCTGGATGCCATCGTTGCCGAGTTCGCCGAGCAGCTTGTAGGTGACACCGGCGTAACCTTCCATCGGGTCGTGGCGGTCGCCCGTGAAGCTGTAACGCGCGTGGATGAACACTTCCTCGTCGGTCTTCCAGCGGTAGTCGCGGAAGCGGTTCGCCATCAGCGGGTTGCGGTCGAGTTCGTAGAGCTGGCGCAGCCGCTCGGCGAACAGCGCCATGATTTTCCAGTCGGGCAGTGCGTCCCCGGGCGGGTCCATGAAACGTTGGTAAAGCCGGAGCCTGCGTTCGCCGTTGATCGACGTCAGGTTCATCTCACCCCAGCCGGCGGCCGGCAGCACGACATGGGCATGGCGGGCCGAGGCGGTCATGTAGAGATCCTGCGCGAGGAGGAACATGCCGCCCTCCTTGAGCGCCTCGACCACGGCGACGACGCGCTCGCCCACAGGGCGGCCCTTGGTCTCCTCGAGCGCGGCCCGGACCGGTGCGCCGCGACGGATCAACGCTTCCTCCATCGCCTTGGCGCGAAGCGTGGTCAGCACCGGGTTGCAACCGCCGATCCAGAACACCTTGGCCTCGCCCCGGCGCACGGCTTCGTCGACGTTGAGCGCCGGGCGACCGCCCGGATAGGGCGGCCGGACATAGCCTTCCTGATGGCCGCCGAGGCGCGAACAACCGGTGCCGGGCTTGCCGACGTTGCCGGTCATCAGCGCCAGATCGACGATGGCGGCGATGTTCTCGTAGTTCTTGAGGCCCCAGATCAACCCCTTCTCGTAGTGGAACAGCGTGCGCGTACGCGCGCCGCCGCCCTTGGGCCTGGCGATCCACTCGGCCGCCTTCATGATATCGGCGACGGCGACGCCGGCGAGCCCCGCCGCTTCCTCGACGAATTCGGCCATCGGCCGGTCGACCCCCAGACTAGAACGCTGATAGGCCTCAAAGGTCTGCCATTCGGTGCGCTCGCGGCAGAACGCGATGTCGTGCCAGCGTTTGTCGAGCACGACGCGGGAAATGGCGTTCAGGAGCGGAATGTCGCTGCCCGGCTCAATCTGCAGGTGCAGCACGTTTTCCTTGCCGGCGGCGGCCTCGGCGGCGGCCACGGTCATGGTGCGGCGCGGATCGACGATGATCATGCGGGCCGGCGCCTCGGCCTCGCCGGCGAAGGTGTCGCGCTTGAGGCCGGCCGACTCGCCGTTCAGGTTCAACACCATGTGGTTGAGGAAATAGTTGGTCTGGGTCTCGTACGGATTGGCGCCGACGATCATGATGGTGTCGGCGAGTTGGGCGTCGACGTAGGCGTTGGTCAGCGGCGCCAGGCCGGCATCGCCGGCGGCGTGGACCTCGCTGTTGTAGGCCGGTCGGTTGTGGATTGAGGCGCGGCGCGTGCCGATGCCGGAAAAGAAGAACCGGCCGACCGCCCAGTTGTTCTCGAAACCGCCGCCACCGCCGCCGTGGTCGAAGAACTTCATGCCCACCGCGTCCGGTCCCCAACGGTCGATCACCGCCTTGATCACCCGGGCACCGAGATCGACGGCTTCGTCCCAAGTGGTATCGGCGTGGCCGTTGGCGCCGAGCAGCTTCGGCTTGGCAAGACGTGCACGGGTCTCGCGGTCGGGCGCATAGAGCGTCTGCGCCAAGCCGCCGCCGCGCACCGAGGCCATGCCGGAATTCACCTGGCATTCCTGGTCGGCGACGATGGCGACACTATGGCGCGAACCGTCCTTGTCGGTGACGACGGTGTGCATGTTGGCGGAAATCCAGGTGCCGTCGGGGCCCTGCGGCTGGCGGTAGTCGACGCCGAGGGCATTGGCGTCCGGCGCCGGACCGCCGTCCTTGCCTTCCAGCCACTTGAACACCCGATAGCCGCAGCCGACGATGCAGAACTGGCAAACCGTCCTGTAACTCTTCGCAGTCTTCGGTGGCAGCGGCACGCGTGTCATCGGCGCCCGCTCAAAGAATGTTCGTGTGGCGGCCGTAGATCAGCCCTTCGATGCCGACGGCCCGCACCATGCCCTCTTTCACTTCGAGCGTCATTTGCGGCAACGACTGGCTCGCCTGGCCGATGATCAGGCGCCCGCCCTTGGCCGGATCGAAGCTGCTCCAGTGACAAGGGCAGACCAGCATCTGCCGGTCGGCGAGGAAATTCAGCGGGCAGCCCTTGTGCGTGCAGAGCAGCGAGAACGCGACGATGTCGCGGTCCGGTCCGACGCCGCCGTCGGCCGGTTGCTTGAGGCGCAGCAGGACGGCCGGGGAATTGCCGTCGGGGTAGTCGAACGGAATTTCAGTGCCGGGCGGGATCGACACGAGGGGCGCAATGTCGACGGAAGGATACGCGGGCGCAGCCTCGGCCTTCTTGGTTTCAGCCGCCGTCGGCATCACCTTCGCCGCGACGCCGACACCGGCCGCGACGGCGACGCCGCCCTTCAGGAAATCCCGACGCCTTACGTCTCTCATGCCTGGCCCTCCCCCGTTGCTGGCGCGCCTCGATCCGGGCACGAGGACAATTTTGATTTGGTCCGCGCCCGAGTCAAGCGGCCACAGCTTGGCGGCGCTCAGAGATCGATGTTGACCCGGAAGGAATCGCCGGGCGCGCTCATGTCGAACTGCCCGTCGACGACGGCGTAAGACCATTTCGCCGTCTTCTTGATGCCGCCGAGCGGGTACATGTGGATACCGGTGATGCCGCAGGCCGAATCCTGGGCGCGGTAGCGCGCGAGGTCGACGAGCAGCTTGTCCGGCGTCGAGACCGTCATGAGCTTGGTGACGTTGCGCGCCTGGCGCTTGAGGAAATTCATCGAATTACCGACGCCGCAGGCCTTGGCGTAATTGAGCAGCGTCTTGATGGTGGCGAGCCCGGGGATGCCAATTCGGATCGGCAGCTTGTTTCCCTCGGCCTGGATCTTCTTGTCCCAGGCGATGATCGGCGCCGCCTCGAAGCAGAACTGTGTGACGATATAGAGCTCGGTCCCGGTACGCTCGGCGAAGGCGTTCTTCCACTTCAACGCGCCGAGAATGCCGGCGTCGGTGATGTCGGGGCTGCCCTCGGGATGGCCGGCGACGCCGACCTTGCGGATGCCGTGCTTGTCGAGCAGCCCGGTGTCGAGAATTTGCATGGAATCGGAGAAATCGCCGACCGGACGGTCGACAGCGCCGCCGATGATCAAGACCTCGTCAACGCCCGCTTCGCCGACGAGCCGGGCCAGGTTCTCGTCCAGGAACGACTTGTTCGGCACGCTGCGCGCGGCGATGTGCGGCACCGGGCGCATGCCCTCCGCGCGCAGCCGGCGCGATACGGCGACCGTGTCGGCGTAGTCGGTGCCCGGAAGGAAGGTGACGAAGACGGTGGTGTTATCCCGCAGCACCTCGCCGAAGTGTTCGATCTTGGCGGCGGAGAACGGCGTCGTCTCGGCGGTGAAACCGGCTACGAACGCCCGCACGTCCTCGCGAGCGGTGTCGTCGGCCACGTTGGTCGCTGTCATCGGCATTCGGAGTCCCCCCGGGAATTCGGCGAAGTTTCGATTAACCCATGGTACCACAATGGATATTCGGGGAAATGTCCGCGGCCATGCACCTTGCTGATGCCGCAAAAACCCTGCGGCATGGCCGGGTCACAGCAACGCCCGGATCTCCTTGTGGCGGCCGTGAACGTAGATTTTGACCGCCAGCTCGGCTTCATCGGGATCGCCCCGTTCTATCGCGTCGACGACACTGCGGGTCATCTCGGCGTGCGCCCGGGCGATCTCGTGCCAACCGCTGAGCTTTTCGGAAATCAGGAACCAAAGCCGGAGATGCAGGTTGAAGATGCGCGGGATGACCTCGCCGAGATAGATGTTCTGCGCGGCACGGGCGAGAGCCGCGTAGAACTGACGGTCGCAATCGACGAAGGTGTCGATGTCGTCGGCATCGACGGCTTCGGCGACCATAAGGCGCATCGACATCAGGTCGCGCACGTCCTTCTCGCTCGCCCTGAGTGCCGCTAGGCGCGCCGCCTGACCGTCGATCAAGGCGCGGAACTCGTAGATGTGCTGGGCATTGGAGGCATTGATCTCGGATACGAACATGCCGCGGTTCGGCAGGTGCACCACGAGGCCCTCGGCCGAAAGGCGCTGCAGCGCCTCGCGGATCGGCGTGCGGCCAATGCCCAGATTTTCGACCAGGGCCTTTTCAGCCAGTGCCGCACCGGGTTCCAGTTCGAGCCGCGTGATCTTGCGAACCAGAAGCTGGTAGGCCTTCTCGGTCAGCGAACGCGGATCGCCAACCTGATCCATGACCGCGGCGGCCCCGATACCGATCATGCGCCACCGCCCGTCATGGTCGCGGCGAAACCGGCGGAGATGGCAGCCTGGTCCATGTCCGGCCCGATGAACACCATGTGGCAATTGTCGCGTGGCGCCGCGTCGGAAACCTCGATCTGGCCCATGGTGTACTGGATCAGGCTCGGCTTGCCGTCGATGGTGGTGAAGCCCTTGGCGCGCCAGACGTTATCGGGAAGCCCATTGAAGAAGGCTTCGATCGGCGCGCGCGAGCCGCCGGCCGACGCATCAAGCACGAACGACTGCGCCGGCGCGTGGCGGTGATCGTGATCGTGGTCGTGGTCGTGGTCATGATTATGGTCGTGGCCGTGAGCGTGATCCGTGGTGCTAAGCGCTTCGGCCATGACCCGGCTGACCGGCCCGAACAACAGGTTCGCCGGATCGACGTCGCAACGCTCGGCGAAGACGATTTCGGCGTCGGGATTGAGTGAAGCCACTTCCTGGCGCAACGCCTCAAGGTCTTCGGCCTTGGCCAGATCGATCTTGTTGAGGATCACGGTGTCGGCGTTGCGCACCTGGGCCTCGTAGAACGGCCCAAGCATTTCTCGGATCTTCGTGAACTTGGGCGCGTCGACGACGGTGACCATGGGGCCCATGTCGTAGACTTCGGCGAAGGACGGATCGGAGAACGTCTCGACCATTTCCTCGGGCTCGGCGACGCCGGTGGCTTCGATCACCACGAGTTCCGCCTTTGCCTTGCGGCGCAGTTCCTCGACGGCGCTCAGCAGCGAACCCTTGAGCGTGCAACAGAGGCAGCCCGACGTGAGTTCGATCATATCGATGCTGTCGCCGTCCTCGCGCCCCGCCAGGATCGGCCCGTCGATACCAACGTCACCGAACTCGTTGACGATCACCGCCATCTTCTTGCCGCGCGAGTCGGCCTGCAGCAGGTTGCGGGCCAGCGTCGTCTTGCCGGAACCGAGAAAGCCGAAAAGAAGGTTGACCCGCATTTTCAGTCCCCTCCGAGGGCGGCCTTCCGTCCACCGCCGCGCCGGCGCCCGGCGGCATCGTCACCGGCCGTCTGCGTGCCGCCGAGAAAGCTCATGCCCTCGACGAACAGGTCCTGGAAGTCCGGATGGGTGGCGAGGCCGACGTGTTCGATGGAGCGCGCCAGTTCGGTCGCGCGCTCGCGCTCGGTTTCCGAAAGTAGCGCGATCTGCGCGCCCATGAGCGCCGCGTTACCGGCGTAGGTGATCTTGTCGACCGCCAGATTCGGCACCAGCCTGATCTTCACCGCGTTCTCGACGTTGATGTAGTTGCCGAAGCCGCCGCACATCAGGAGTTCGGTCAGGTCCGCGTCGGCGACGCCCATCACCTTCTGCAGCATGGCGATGCCGGAGAAGATGGCGCTCTTGGCGAGCTGGATCTGGCGGACGTCGGCCTGGGTGATGGTGATGTCCTCGTCCTTGCCGGCATCCTGCTTGTGCATCAGGATGAACTCGACGCCGGCGGGCGTGTCACGGAAGCGCGCCTGCAGAGCCGGCGGCAGGTTCTCGCGGCCCTTGCGCAGGAAACGGCCGGAGCGGTCCATGACCCCGGCGTCGACGAGCTTGGCGCAGACGTCGATCAGACCGGATCCGCAGATGCCGATGGCCGGCGTGCCGCCGATGACGACGCAACTGACGTCGTCGGTAATCTCGACCTTCTCGATGGCGCCCATGGCGCCGCGCATGCCGTGGCGGATTTGAGCCCCTTCGAGCGCCGGACCGGCCGGCGCCGAACAGGCCATGAGCCGACCCTTGTGGCCCATTACCACCTCGCCGTTGGTACCGATGTCGACCAATGCCCGCATTTCCTCGCTCTCGAAGATGCGGGTTGCCAGCACGCAGCCCATGGTGTCGGCGCCGACGAAACCGGCGACGATGGGCAGCAGGCAGACCTGGGCGTTGGTGGCGGCCTTGAGCGGAAGCTCGGTGGCGGGTACGACGATGGCGTCGTTTACCGTCGGCGCGTAGGGCGCGAGACCGACGTAACTGACGTCAATGCCGAGCAACACGTGGTGCATGCAGGTATTGCCGACGATGATCATCTTGTAGATGTGGTCGGGCGAGACCTCGGCCTCCGTGCAGGCTTCCTTGACGAAATCGCCGAGCGCGTTGAGCACGCGGGCGCGCAAGGTCGCCAGTTTCTTGGTGTCGAACTGGGCGTAGGCGATGCGCGACATCAAGTCGCCGCCGTAGACCGCCTGCGGATTGACGCCGCCGACGTTGGCCAGGCATACGCCCGTGGCCAGGTCGATCAGGCTGCCGACGATGGAGGTGGTGCCGACGTCGAACGCCATGCCGTAGAGGCTTTCCGACGTATCGCCGGGCTCAAGATCGATGACCCGATCCTGGAACGTGGTCACGGTCAGCTCGCCCGACTTGGCGCGGAGCGTGGTCGGGATCTTGCGCATGACGTCGAGCGACAAGGTGCGCGACACGCCCTCAGGCAGCACGGAATAAATCTCGTCCCAGTCGGCGGTCTGGTTGTGCTCGCTCGCCGGCGCCTTCGCCTTGACCGCGAACTTGGCTACGCCCGAATCAAGGACCAACCCGCGGCCCAAGGCGGCGGACGCATCGGCGGCGAGAATCTGGTGGCCGGCCTCGGACTTGGGCGGCACCGGCATCACCGTGCTGTCGGCGATGACCTTGGTCTGGCAGGCGAGGCGGAAGTTCTCGCGTACCTGGTCATGCCCGAGTTGCACGGTGTCCTGGATGGTCGGCGGCGGCACCTCGCCCTTGACGATCTTGACCCGGCACGAACGGCAGCGGCCGCGCGCGCCGCAAGTCGCCTCCATGGCGACGCCGGC
>JAYNJY010000149.1:0-1592 GCA_038110665.1 Rhodospirillaceae bacterium
GCCTTCGACACGATGACCCTGGAAATTCCCGACAACTGACGTACTCGCGTGCGTACGGCTGATTTGGCCGTTTCAACTCAACTCAACGAAACATCATGAATAAACATTAAGTGATTGTTTTATAATTATATTTATAAATTTTACATAATATACATTATGCGGATTTATGGAGCCGCGAGTGGAGCGCCAACCCCGCCGGCCGGAACACGGAAACTCCTTCGGCATCCGCCGCAGCCCCTTGCGACGCATAGCCGTCTGCGTTAAACCGGAGAACACCCCGCGCACCGGAGAGCCGCCACGTCATGCCAACAGACATCGACCGTCTCCTCGACATCATGGCTAGGCTTCGGGATCGCGATGACGGATGTCCGTGGGACGTCGAACAGAACTTCGCGACCATCGCGCCATATACCATCGAGGAAGCCTACGAGGTCGCCGACGCCATCGAACGGAACGACATGGCAGCGCTCAAGGAGGAGCTCGGTGATCTGCTGTTCCAAGTGGTGTTCCATTCGCGCATGGCCGAGGAAGACGGGAAATTCGGCTTCGGCGACGTGGTCGCCGCGATCTCGGACAAGATGGTCCGTCGCCATCCGCACGTATTCGCCGGCGCCACTGTCGGCAACGCCGCCGCCCAGACCGCCGCATGGGAAGAAATGAAGGCCTCGGAGCGCCTCGAAAACGTCCATAAGGAGGATCCGAGCGTACTTGCCGGAGTGCCGACCGCCCTTCCCGGCTTGACCCGCGCCGAAAAGTTGCAAAAGCGCGCGGCGCGTATCGGTTTCGACTGGCCGACGACGGAAAGGGTCATGGACAAGGTGCACGAGGAAGTGGCCGAGGTCGTGCACGAGCTCAATAACGGCGCTGAACGGGAGCGCCTCGCCGACGAGATCGGCGATCTCCTTTTCGTTTGTGTCAACCTAGCGCGTAAACTCGAGATCGATGCGGAGAGCGCGCTGCGCGCCGCCAACGCCAAGTTCGAACGGCGTTTCCGCACAATGGAAACCGAAATCGCCCGAAAGGCCGGTGCCGGCAGCATGGCGCTCGATGAGATGGAGGCGGAATGGGAGGCCGCCAAACGGGCCCTCGGCCATACCGGGCATGACAGCTGAGGTGGTGTGTGCTTTTGATTGGGAACCCGCTACAATGCCGGCCTTGACTACCCTGATCGCCCGCTTTCGCCGTTTCCGCGTGCCTAGGCGCATCCGCCTCTCTGCGGTCGTGCTCAGCGCCGCCGCGTTTCTCAACAGCTGCTAACTGCCGATCTATTTCGACGCCGCGATCGAGATCAGCCTGGCTGGCTACTTCAAGATGACCTTCGATGGCTATCTCGCCAAGGTCGAGCTCTACGACAAGATTCGCAATAACCAGATCACGCCCTCCGAGGAAAAGGAGACCGTAGATGTAGATAACGTGCTGACCGACTTCAAGCGCGACACCTCGACCAAGGTCGTGGAGTACAAGCAGAAGGGCCGCTTCCGGGTCAATTGGACGCGCGAGGGCGACCTCACCAAGGTCAAAACCGTCACCTTCTACCGACGTAACGAGAATATGTTGGGAAATTCCTACAATTCCGAGACCGGCCAGGTTTC
>JAYNJY010000149.1:1602-7635 GCA_038110665.1 Rhodospirillaceae bacterium
GGAGATCGTTGCATCAACAATAAACACTGATGCGACATCCGCCAGCGCCTTGATCAGGCGGGCCTCGCCATGCGCGGCGAAATCCGCGTCATTACCGACACCAACGTGCTGCGCCACAACGCCACCAAGGTGGCGCGTAGCAATTCCGCACTCGGACCCAATTTCAAGACCTACACCTGGAAGATCGAGAATATCTACGCAGCGACGCCGAGCATGAGCATCGCGCTGCGTTGTCGGCGGCGCGGCTTCGCCGGCATGAAAAAAAGGGGGCCTCGCGGCCCCCTTCCCGTTATCGGGCGAAATGCCGTTCAGTCCTTGGTCAGGTTCCTGAGCAGGCTCGAGGTATCCCAACGGTTGCCGCCCTTGGCCTGGACGGCGGCGTAGAATTGGTCGACCAACGCGGTCACCGGCAGCCGGGCGCCGTTATTGCGCGCCTCTTGGAAGCAAATGCCCAAATCCTTACGCATCCAGTCGACGGCGAAACCGAAATCGAACTTGTCGTCGATCATGGTGAACGCGCGGTTTTCCATCTGCCAGGACTGCGCCGCGCCCTTGGAGATGACGTCTATCACCTTCTTCATGTCGAGTCCGGCCTTGGTGCCGAAATGGATGCCCTCGGCGAGGCCCTGGACCAGGCCGGCGATGCAGATCTGGTTGACCATCTTGCAGAGCTGGCCGCTGCCGACCGGGCCGAGTAGCGTCACGGCGCGGGCGTAAGAGTCCATTACCGGCTTGGCGTCGTTGAAAGCGCCCTCCTCGCCACCACACATGACCGTGAGCACGCCGTTCTCCGCGCCCGCCTGGCCGCCGGAAACCGGCGCATCGATGAAGTGGATGCCCATTTCCTTGGCCTTGGCGGCGATTTCGCGGGCGACATCGGCCGACGCCGTGGTGTGGTCGACGAAAATCGCCCCCTTCTTCATGCCCGCCAGGATACCGTCGTCGCCGTAGACGACACTGCGGAGGTCGTCGTCGTTGCCGACGCAGGCACAGACCACATCCGCGCCGGCGGCCGCCTTGGCCGGCGTCGGCGCCGCCTTGCCACCATGCTGGCCAGCCCATTTTTCGGCCTTCGCGCCGGTCCGGTTGTAGACGGTCACTTCGTGGCCCTTGGCGGCCATGTGGCCGGCCATGGGATAGCCCATCACACCGAGGCCGATGAATGCTGTCTTGGTCATGTCGTCACTTCTCCTTGTTGGCGTCGCGGCATCTCGAAATGCGCGCGGAGTATAGATGCCGAGCCTCCAGTTGCCCAGCCCGCGGCGGCATTTTTACGGCCGCGCCGCAGCCGGTGCCAAAAGCCCGTAAAAGTTCCCCTGCCAGATGGTCGGCGGCGAGGCCAGCAGCTTGTCGAGGATCGCATGCAGCATGCCTTCCCAGGTTTGGCGCGCCGGACTGCCGAGCCGGTGCGGCCAAGTCGCCTGGCAGATAAACCCCGCTGCAATCGCCTGCTGGGCCAGGCTTTCCGGCGTATAGGCGGTGCGGTGCGTGAGATCGCCGTATTGGAACTGCTGGCCCCAGGGCGATGCCGCGTTCGGCACCTTGACGACGATGCGGCCGTCGGGTGCCAGAATTTCGCGAATCCCCAGCAGCAATCCCCGGCCCTCATCCGCGTCGAAGTGCTCGAGCACGTCGAAAAGCGCGATCCGGTCGTAGATTTCGCCGCGCGCGCGGGCATCCTTGACAAAGATCTGCGCGTCGGCGACGTGAAACCGCCCGCGCACGGCCTCGGGCACGACGCCAGCGAGTTCCGGGTCGCGGTCAATGCCGACCACGTCGGTAACGCCCTTGGCAGCCAGATAAGCCAGGAACAACCCGGTTCCGCAGCCGATTTCGAGGACCGCGTGATCGGCCGTGAAGGCGGCCGGCGTCCAGACCTCGCGATCGAAGCGCCGAATATGCTTTGAGCCTAGGCTTGGCGTCGAATAGTTCTTGAACGCGGCGTAACTGTCGTAATGTGACACGGAAACTCGTTTCGAAACCTGACTGTGGCAGGCGGCCATTATGACTTCGCCGGCATCCTGCGCCAATCCCGGAAAACCGCCGCACCGTCGGTTTCACTGGCATGGCCGGGCCCGACGTGGGATAAAGCGTGCTCGGATGAACCTTGGCACCCCGGACGGGACTATGACCTCCACCGTTTCCGTCGAAATCGCGCCCGGTGAGTTGATCGACAAGATCACCATCCTGGAGATCAAGCTCGAACGCATGTCCGATGCGGCGAAGCTGGAAAACGTGCGTATCGAGCGGGAAACGCTGTGCGCCGCGCGTGACGGCGCGCTCACGGCGTCGGCCGAAATGGACGCGCTCACCGTCGCGCTCAAGGCGGTCAACGAGAAGCTTTGGGTGATCGAGGACGACATCCGCGATTGCGAACGGAGCAAGGATTTCGGCCCACGTTTCATCGAACTGGCGCGCGCGGTTTACGCCACCAACGACGAACGTGCCCGCCTCAAGCGCCAGATCAACGACCTCCTCGGCTCGCGCCTGGTCGAGGAAAAGTCCTACGCTGCCTACTGAGCATGGCGCGCCCCGCCAGGCTGCTTGACGCTGCCCACCGCCTGCGACGGGCATTTTCGCGCCGCTCCGCCCCCCCCAGCGGGGTTCTGCTCGTCGCCGCCGGTGGCTTGGGCGACACCGTGCTGTTTTCCCTGGTCGCCGGGCGCTTCGCCGCCCTCGCCCGGGCGGGCGAAGCCGTCACTGTGCTGCTCAGGCACGACGGCGCAAAGACCGCGTTCTGCCTGCCCCCTGGCATAACGGTCGAAACCGTCGATTTTGGCCGTTTCGACAAAAGCTTAGGATACCGCTGGCAGATGCTGGAACGGCTCTATCGCGCCAACTATCGCTTGGCGGTCACGACCGACTTCCTGCGTCACCCCTATCTCGACGAGGCGATGATCGCCGCCGCCGCCGCACCGGAAGCCGCCGCCATGCTCGCGCGCGCTTGGCCCAAGTACGATGCAGCGCTCTTCGCCAACCGCGCGCTCTACACCCGGCTTTTCGACAGCGGCGACGCACGGCGCGACAAAGTCGTGCGCTGGTCCGATTTCGCTAACTGGCTGAACGGCACGACTCTGGAGCCACCTAAGGTGAAACTGCCAGCCGAAAGGCTTACCGCCCCCGCACCGTCGCCCGACGGACGCCGCGAAATAATCGTGCAGCCGTTTTCCGCGGTCGCGGCGAAACAGCCCGACGTCGCCTGTTATCTTGCCCTGGCCGACGCTCTGCCGGCCGGAATGCACATGCGCATCACCGGCATACAAGCCGATCTCGACGCCAATCCACAATTCCAGAAATTGATTGAAAAACAAAATGTTGAGTTCGATTCCTCAACATTCGCGGAAATTTGCGCAAGGCTCCAAGCGGCGGAACTGGTGGTCTCGGTGGATACCGCGCTGATGCATCTCGCCGTGGCCTTGGGCGCGCCGACGCTGTGCCTCGCCAGCGCCGCTTATGTCGGCGAGATCGTACCCTACGATCCCCGCATCCGACCCGGTAACGTCGCCTTCCTCTACCAGGAAATGCCCTGCCAGGGTTGCCTGGGCGCCTGCGTCCATCCGCTGAAAGACCAGCGCTACCCCTGCGCCGATGCGTTGACGCCCGAGCGGGTCGTCGCCGCCGTGCTGGACCGGTTTTAGTCGCTGAACATCGCCTTTAGTTCGCGCCAGCGCGCCGCGTCCGGCGCGAGCAACAGCGTTTGCGCCCTGAGTTCGGGCAACGGCCGATAGGGCTTGCCGGTCTCAGTGACGGCACCGTGGCCGCCCGCTTCGGCATGGATCAGGACCCCGGCGGCATGGTCCCAGGGCTTGGGCATGCCGCCGTAGCGGGCGAAATGCAGTTTGCCGCGCGCCAAATCGGCATATTCGGCGCCGACGCAGCGGTAGCGCAACGCGCTCCCGGCGATCTCGCGCTCGGCCGGCCGGGGGGCGTGCCTGAGGCGCTGGATGTGGCGCTTGCCGAGCGAGCCCTTCATCGTCGCCAATTCGGCCGTTGGGCCGAGGCGGAGACGCGCGGCCCCCTCGTGCGCGCCCTCGCCCCGGACAGCCCAGACGGTGGTCGCGGTGACGGGTTCATGGATCCAGCCGGCGACGGTCTCCTGGCCTCGCACCAGAGCGACGATCATGGCGAAGCAGGAATCGCCGTCGGCGAAGTTCTGGGTGCCGTCGACCGGATCGACGATCCAGACCGGCGCCGCGCCGCCGATGGCGGCGAGCGCGCCCGGGCGTTTCGAGACCGCCTCCTCGCCGACCACGGCAGACCCCGGCAACAGGCCGCCGAGCGCCCGCTCCAGCGCCAGTTCCGCCTCCTCGTCGGCGATGGTGACGATGTCGCCCGCCTTCTTCTCCGAAATCTCGTGCGCCGCCAACCGCTTGAAGCGTGGCAAAACCACGCGCTCGGCGACCTCGCGGATGACCGCACTGACAGCGTCCGGCGACGGCGTCATCCGCCCTGCCGTTGGGCGAACTGCCCGGCCTTCGCCGGTGCCAGGCGCACCTTGAGGTGAATGATATCCGCCGTATCGTTGCGCTCGATGACGTCTCCGTTGCGGTAGAGCCAGGCGAGCGTGGCGCCGTCGTCCGGCAGCAAGTCGATTTCGAGCTCCTCGAAGCCACCGCTCAGGCGGGCCGAAACGGCGGCCGCGAGTTCGTCCAACCCCTCGCCGCTCAAGGCTGAGACGCAGACTGTCGTCTGGTTAGCGCGCAATGCGCGCTGGCGCAGCGAGTTGCGTTCTTCCGGCGGCAAGCGGTCGATCTTGTTCAGCACCTCGATCATTGCCTGCTGGGTGAGCGTATCCATGCCGATTTCGGCAAGCACCGCCAGGACATCCGATTTCTGCGCATCCGTGTCGGGATGGCAGGCGTCGCGGACATGCAGGATCAGGTCAGCTTCCATCACCTCCTCGAGGGTGGCATGGAAAGCTTCGACCAGCTCGTGCGGCAGATTGGAAATGAAACCCACCGTATCGGACAAGATGGCGCGCTGGCCAGTCGGCAGTTGGATGGCGCGCATGGTCGGGTCGAGGGTCGCGAACAACTGGTCCTTGGCGACCACTTGGGCCTCGGTCAAACGGTTGAAAAGCGTCGATTTTCCGGCGTTGGTATAACCCACCAGCGCGACGATCGGGCGCGGCAAGCGTTTGCGCGCGTCGCGGTGCAGCGTGCGCGTGCGCTTGACGTCCTTGAGCTCACCCTTGATGCGGTCGATGCGGTTGTCGATCATGCGCCGGTCGAGTTCGATCTGGCGTTCGCCCGGCCCCCCCATGAAACCCGCACCACCACGCTGGCGCTCCAAGTGCGTCCAGCTACGCACCAAGCGGCTGCGCTGGTAGGAAAGCGCGGCGAGTTCGACCTGGAGCCGGCCTTCCCGCGTCCGGGCGCGCGCGCCGAAAATTTCCAGGATCAAGCCGGTACGATCAATCACCTTGCAATCCCAAGCTCGTTCTAGGTTTCGCTGCTGCACGTGAGAGAGCGGCGCATCGACGATGACGACGTGAACGACGCCGCCTTCGTCGCGAATATCGGAAATCACCTTGCCGAGCCGTTCGACCGTGCCGGACCCGAACAACGTCGCCGGCTGCGGACGGGCCACCTTGATCCACTCCTTGTGGCCGACTTCTAGGTCAATGGCCAATGCCAGGCCTGCCACTTCCTCGAGCGATGCCTCGGGGTCGCGCACCAAAGCGCTGGGTCCCTCGCTCGGGAGCCGCGGATGGACGACAATGCACCGTTCAGACGGTAAGCGCGTGGAATCGAATTGGTGAGTGGTCACGCGAGCAGGATTGAACCTTTCCCGGCGCGCCTATTCACCATCGTCACCGTCCTTGTCGGGCTCGAACAATTGAACCGGAACGGAGGGCATGACAGTCGAAATCGCATGTTTGTAAACCAACTGCGTATGGCCATCCCGGCGCAGGAGCACCGAGAAATTGTCGAACCAAGTGACAATTCCCTGCAATTTCACGCCGTTGACCAGGAAAACGGTTACCGGGGTCTTGTTTTTACGAATGTAATTGAGAAATACGTCCTGGACGTT
>JAYNJY010000150.1:0-7593 GCA_038110665.1 Rhodospirillaceae bacterium
GTCGTTTTGGATGGGGACCATCGCCGCGGTGGTGATCGCGATTGTCGCCGGCATGGTAATGAACCAGACCAGCATGTCGTCGGCGCAGAAATTCTCGACGTCCTCGACCAGACTCTGATTTCGAGGGAAGCGGCCAAATACGAGGGCGCCCGCCGGGAGATCGGCGGGCGCCTTTGGTTTTCGTCAGCTGCGTTTGGCGTTCACCGGTGCCGATCGTCGACTTCCTGGTGCCTGGCCAGTGTTCCGGTACCTCTGCGACGTCCGGTCGCGGAGGCGTAAATCTCCATCCACCCCGGCCGTTTTGGCTTGAATGCCGCGCGCGTGGGGGCGCAAATGTCTGGCAGCGACAGACCCGGGAGTGCGAAAAATGGATCCGAAACAGCTTCACGCATCCGCCATAATCATCGACGCGACCTGCCCGCTGGCGAAAGTTCTGAAGTACCTGGACTGGTGGCGTGAAGGCGGTGCGACGGCGATCGCGCCGACGGTCACCGGCATGGACGGCAACGCGCGCAGCGGCTTCGCCTTGATCGGCGCCTGGCGACGCTACGTGCGCGAGCGCGATGACACCATTCTGGTGCTCCAGGCCGCCGACATCGAGCGCGCCAAGGCCGAGGGTAAGCTGGGCCTTATCCTGCATTGCCAAGGTACGGCAATCCTCGAGGATGAGGTCGACCTACTCGAGTCCTATCAGGCGGCGGGGCTTCGCGTGGTGCAGCTTTGCTACAACCGCAAGAACCTGATCGGCGACGGTTCTGGCGAGCGGACGGATTCTGGGCTGAGCCACTTCGGCGTCAAGGTGATCGAGCGCTTGAATACGCTAGGGATGATCGTCGATTGCTCCCACACCGGGGAACGGACGTCCCTGGACGCGGTGGAAGTCTCGTCCCAGCCGGTCATCATTTCCCATGCCAACGCCTACGCCGTGCAGGACAATGCGCGGAACATTTCCGACGAACTGATCCGCGCCATTGCCGGTACTGGTGGCGTCATCGGCACTGTCGGTTTCCCGCCGTTCCTCGCCTGGGAGGGGCAACCGACCCTCGACCAGTTCATCGACGACATCGTCTACAAGGCGGACCTCGTCGGTATCGAGCACGTCGGCATCGGCATCGACTACTATCAGGGCCAGCATCCGGTGGAAGACGACGCTGTCGCGATGGAGCGATATGTATGGCGTATCGCCGAAGGCCACTGGCGGCGCTCGGAATATCCGCCACCGCCCTACAAGTATCCCGTCGGCATCGAGACGCCGCGGACCCTGCCGCGCCTGACCGAAGCGTTGGTCGCGCGCGGTTTCGCCGAGGACGACATCCGCAAGGTTCTCGGCCTCAATTGGCTAAGGGTCTATAGGGCCGTCTGGGGCGGCTGAAACCGATCCCGCCTCAGTCCGCGGCGTCGGCGACCGCGGCCTTCTCGACCTTGACCGCGCAGAACTTGAACTCCGGGATCTTTCCGTAGGGATCGAGCTGCGGGTTTGTCAGCACGTTGGCCGCCGCCTCGACGAAGCAGAACGGGATGAACACCATGCCTTCCGGCACTTCGCGGTCGGCGCGTGCGCGGGTTTCGATGGTGCCGCGCCGGGTCGAGACACGGACCATGTCGCCGGGCTGGAGACCGAACCGGCCGAGTTGCTCTGGGTGCATGGCGGCGATCGGCTCGGGCTCGAGCTGCGAGAGCGCGCCGGCGCGCCGGGTCATGGCGCCGGTGTGCCAATGCTCGAGCATGCGCCCCGTGGTCAGCACCAGCGGGAATTCGTCGTCCGGCAGTTCCGCCGGCGGCAGCAGTTCGGTCGGCACCAGCTTGGCACGGCCCGATGCGGTCGGATAGCGCTCCGAGAAGATGATGGCATGGCCGGGCTGGTCCTCGGCCGGGCAGGGGTAGGTGACCGCGTTCTCGCGTTCGAGCCTGTCCCAGGTGATGTTGTCGAGGGAATGCATGGTCTGCTTCATCTCGGCGAACACGTCTTTCGGATGCGTGTAGTTCCAGCCGAGACCGAGCCGGTTGGCGATCTCCTGGATGATCCACCAGTCCTGGCGCGCGTCGCCCGGCGTCGAGATCGCCGGACGGGCCAACTGCACCTGGCGGTTAGTGTTGGTGAAGGTGCCCCATTTCTCCGGGAATGCCGAGGCCGGCAGGATGACGTCGGCGTGGAACGCCGTTTCGGTCATGAAGATGTCCTGCACGACGAGATGCTCGAGCATGGCGAGGCCCTCGCGGGCGTGCTGCACGTCGGGGTCCGACATCGCCGGGTTTTCGCCCATGATGTAGACGCCCTTGATCTGGCCGGCGTGAATGGCGTCCATGATCTCGACCACGGTGAGGCCGCGCTTGTCGTCGAGTTTGCGGCCCCAGGCGTCCTCGTAGATGGAACGGATATCGCCGGCTTCGACCGACTTGTAGTCAGGGAAGACCATGGGGATCAGGCCGGCGTCGGACGCGCCCTGCACGTTGTTCTGGCCGCGCAACGGATGCAGCCCGGTGCCGGGACGCCCGGTCTGGCCGGTGATCATGGCGAGCGCGATCAGGCAGCGCGCGTTGTCGGTGCCGTGCACGTGCTGGGAAACGCCCATGCCCCAGAAGATGATCGAGCGCTCCGCCTTGGCGTACTTGCGGGCCACCGTGCGGATTTCATCGGCGGAGATGCCGCAGACCGGCGCCATGTCTTCGGGCTTGAAGTGCTTGGCGTTCTCCTTGATCGCCTCGAAGCCCTCGGTCATGGCCTGGACGTACTGCACGTCGACGAGGTTTTCCTCAATGATGGTGTGGATCATGGCGCCGAGCAGTGCCACGTCGGAGCCCGGCTTGAACTGCAGCATGTGGGTGGCGTGGCGCGCCAAACCTTGGCGGCGCGGATCGATGACGATGAGCTCGGCGCCGCGTTTCGCCGCCTGCTTGATGTAGGTGGCGGCGACCGGATGGTTCTCGGTCGGGCGGCAGCCGATGGCGATGATGCAGTCGGCGTCCTTGGCAGCGGTGAACGGCGCGGTCACGGCGCCCGAGTTGATGCCCTCCATCAGCGCCGCGACGGAAGACGCGTGGCAAAGTCGGGTGCAGTGGTCGACGTTGTTGGTGCCAAAGCCCTGGCGCACCAGTTTCTGGACCAGGAAGGCCTCCTCGTTAGAACCCTTGGCCGAGCCGAAGCCGGCCAGCGCATGGCTGCCGTCGCGCTCGAGGATGGTCTTGAGCCCCGAGGCGGCCTTGTCGAGCGCCTCTTCCCAGCTCGCCTCGCGGAAGTGGGTGAACGGATCGCCCGGATCGAGCCGCGCCTGGCCGTCCTTGGGCGCGTCTTGCTTGCGGATCAGCGGCGTCGTCAGGCGGTGCGGGTGGCGGGCGTAGTCGAAGCCGAAGCGGCCCTTGACGCAAAGCCGGTTCTCGTTGGCCGGGCCGTCGCGGCCCTCGACCCGGACGATCGCGTCGTCC
This sequence comes from Rhodospirillaceae bacterium, assembly GCA_038110665.1. Taxonomy (GTDB): domain Bacteria; phylum Pseudomonadota; class Alphaproteobacteria; order Rhodospirillales; family Casp-alpha2; genus TMED8. The sequence continues at coordinate 3,424 of JAYNJY010000150.1, forward strand.
TTGACGTGGAAAGTGACCTGGCAGCCGACGCCGCAATAGGGGCACAGGCTGTCGACCTTGCTGTCGACCTCGCCGCCCTTGTAGCGCTGCGTAGCGTCGAGCATGTTGGCCGGCATCAAGGCGCCGGTCGGGCATGCCTGCACGCATTCGCCGCAGGCGACGCAGGTGCTTTCGCCCATGGGATCGCCCATGTCGAAGACGATGCGCGACTCGGCGCCGCGATGCGCCATGCCGATGACGTCGTTGACCTGGACCTCGCGGCAGGCGCGCACACAGAGATTGCAGTGGATGCAGGCATCCAGGTTGACTGCCATGGCGGGATGACTGGCATCGGTCTTCGGCGCCGAGGCGCGCGCCGGAAAGCGGCTCGCGTTGAGGCCCATCTTGTCGGCCCATTTCCACAACAGGGAACCAGGGTCGTGCGCGTCGGCCTTGGTCGGCTGGTCGGCGAGCAGCAGTTCGATGACCATCTTGCGCGCCTTGTCGGCGCGCTCGGAATCGGTCGTCACCTTCATGCCGGGCGTCGGCTGGCGCCGGCACGACGGCGCCAACACCCGTTCGCCCTCGATCTCGACCATGCAGGCGCGGCAGTTGGCGTCGGGGCGGTAGCCGGGCTTCGGCCGATGGCAGAGGTGCGGGATGCCGATGCGGTTCCTGCGCGCGATTTCCCAAATGGTCTCGCCGGCGCACGCCTCGACCTCGTTGCCGTCGAGGATGAATTTGAAGGTGTCGCTCATTTTCTATCCTCTTGAGAATTGGCCTTCCCGAAAAACCGGAGCGCGCTCAACACCGGGTTTGGCGCCGCCTGGCCCAGGCCGCAGATCGAGGCATCGCGCATGGTGTCGCTCAACTCGCGGATCAACGCCGCGTCCCACTTGGGTTCGGCGATCAGTTTCAACATTTTCTCGCAGCCGACGCGGCAGGGCGTGCACTGGCCACAGCTCTCATACTCGAAGAAGTGTATCAGGTTGCGGCAGATGTCCGAAACCTCGTCGGCCTGGGAGAACACCACCACCGCAGAGGAGCCGATGAAGCAGCCGTGCTTGTCGAGGGTTCCGAAATCGAGCGGCTCGTCGCCGAGGTCGGCTGGCAACAGGCCGCCGGACGCGCCGCCCGGCAGGTAGGCGAAGAAGGTGTGGCCGTCGGCCATGCCGCCGCAATGGTCGTCGATCAACTGGCGCACCGTGGTGCCGGCCGGCGCCAGCTTGACGCCCGGATTCTTGACCCGGCCCGAGACCGAGAAGAAATGCGGCCGGCCCTGGTCCTGGTACCAATCGGGCCCGTTCTCGACGATGGCGCGAATCCAGTACATCGTCTCGACGTTGTTGATCAGCGTCGGACGGCCGAACAGGCCCGCCTGCGCCGGGAACGGCGGCCGGTTGCGCGGCAGCCCGCGCTTGCCTTCGATGCTTTCCAGCATGGCCGACTTTCCGCCGCTGTTGTGGGCGCGGGCCCGGCGGCGATGGTGCAGTTCGATACCGCGGTTGACATTTTCGGCCAGCCCGCGCGCGACCTCCGCCTCGAGCAGCGCGCGCACGGCCGGGTATTCGTCGCGGAGATAAATGTAGACGGCGGCTGCCTCGACCGCCCAAGCGGCGATCAAGGCGCCCTCGATAACCCGGTGCGGATCGGTTTCGAAGCAATAGCGGTCCTTGAAGGTGCCGGGTTCGCCTTCGTCGGCGTTGATGGCGACGAGACGCGGCTTCGGCGCGTCCTTGAGGAAGCCCCACTTGCGCGCGGTCGGAAAGCCTGCGCCGCCGAGGCCGCGCAGGCCGGAGCCGTCGACCGTGGCGATCACCTCGGCACGCTCGCGCTTGCCGGCGAGACAATCCTTCAAGACGGCGTAGCCGCCACCGGTGACGTAGGCGTCGAAATCCGTGTAGTCCGGCGCGGGCTGGGTCACGTCGCCGGCCTCGACCGCTTTTTCGACAGCCGCCGCGTCGGCCTGCCAGACCTGACGCTGGCCGACCACGGCCACCGGCGCGCGGTCGCAGGCGCCGACGCAGGGCGCATACACGACGCGCACGTCGCCGCCGCCATAACGCTTGGCCAGGTCCTCGATCAGCGCCTTGGCACCCTGCATTTCGCAGGCGATGCCGTCGCAAACGCGGACCGTCGACTTGGCCGGCGCGGTCTCGCCTTCCTTGATCACGTCGAAGTGGTGGTAAAAGGTGGCGACCTCGTAGACCTCGGTCATGGCCAGACCCATTTCCTCGGCCAGCGCCGCCAGGTGCGCCGCTGACACGTGCTTGTAGCGGTCCTGGACCAGATGCAGGTATTCGATCAGGAGATCGCGCTGCCGGGGACGGTCGCCTAGCAGTTGGCGGATGTCGTCGAGGGCGGATTGTTCGATCTGCCGGCCCTTGGGCAGATATGGCGACCGATTGCCGCGCCGGGCCGGTTGCGGGTCGGCATCCTTGGCGGACGCGGGGGGCGAGGCGGCTACGGCCATCTTGTCGAATCTCCCTTGTTCGGCGCTCGAAACGTTCTTTGGAATAATGTATACCAGTAAGCCATGGCGCGCCAACACCTGTTATACACAGTGCTCTGGCGAAATCCCATGCCATGGCGGAAATCGGCCGGCATGCGGCGATGCCGGCCGGACATGGCGATGGTCGGCGGTCGCAGGTATACCAGCGCTTGTCGCCAGTGGCCGGAAATGTGAAAGTCGCCGTCCCCCTGGGAGCGAAATGGGGGCTAAATGGAGGGCGGACCGCAGGTCCGAAAAGGAGGTTCCGGGGTGCAGATCGACGTGCGCGTAACCCAGCTTCTGTGTTCGCGGCTTTGCCACGATCTCGTCGGCGCGGTCGGTGCCGTCAACACCGGTGTCGAATTCCTGACCGATGGCGGAGGCGATGCCGCCGAAGCGCTCGACCTTTTGTCCAAGAGTGCTGACCGCCTGACCCGGCGGCTCAATTTCTTTCGCGGCGCGCTCGGTTTCGGCGGCGGACGCCAAGGACCGTTGACCCTCGACGAGGCACGCGAACTGGCGCATGGCTGGTACAAGGACGCCAAGCCGAAGCTGCACTGGACGCCGACCATGACGATGGCCGGCGACGACGGTGTGTTGAAGGTGCCTGGCATCAAGATGCTGATGCTGATGACGTTGCTTGCCGAGGAAAGCCTGGCGCGCGGCGGCGATGTCGAAGCGCATGTGGTTCAACTCGAGGAGGGCTTGGGTGTCGCCGTCCGTGCGACCGGCGCCGGCGCGGGCCTCGCCGAGGAGGTCGCCGCCGGCCTCAACCCGAGTTGCCCACCCGACACACTGACACCTAGAAACGTCCATGCCCATTGGGCGCAGGGCATCGCCCAGAGCCAAGGGGCTTTCCTGGAAGCCGAGACCACGCTCGACGAAGTCAGATTCGCGGCGCTGCTGCCCTGACTGGGACCGCCAATCGCTACCGGCAAAATAATTCCGTCGAAGATGATTTCGGTGCTGGAAAAATCTAAGGCCTTAGACATAAAAACATTGTAATTTTCGATATAGATCGCGTCCTGATGCTTGTGTGCGGGGAGCGATGGGGAGTTTATTCGGGCCGGTGACAGGCCGGTGCCGAGTATTTTCGGGGAGTTGAGGGTGTGGACGACCTAACTTAGCGAATTTTTGACCGAGACTTCCGAAAGTCTGGAAGTGATCGATGGCGAACTGGTGCGGTTCGAACAGAATCCTCAAGACGCGGCAATTCTCGGCAACATCTTCCGGTCGATGGTCAAACACAAGGTCTTCAACCTGCTGCACGGCCTGTCCGGGCTCGGCCGCTTCGACGTGGTGTTCTGTCGCAACGTGCTGATCTATTTCGATCAGCCGACCAAGAAGTTGGTGCTCGAGAATATCGTCAAGCTGATGCCGCAAGACGGTTTCCTGCTCCTGGGCGGCGCTGAAACCGTGCTCGGCATCACCGAGGCGTTCACGCCGGTGCCCGGCCTGCGCGCCATCTACAAGGTCGACGGCTCACGCCGTCGCCCGCGATCAAGCTGAAAATTCGGACGTCTCAGGCGCGCGCCGCGGCGCGGGAAACTTCCGGGTCGCGCAGCACGTAGCCGCGGCCCCATACGGTCTCGATGTAGTTCTCGCCGCCGGTCGCGGTCGAGAGCTTCTTCCTGAGTTTGCAGATGAAGACGTCGATGATCTTGAGCTCGGGCTCGTCCATGCCGCCGTAGAGATGGTTG
>JAYNJY010000151.1:0-7580 GCA_038110665.1 Rhodospirillaceae bacterium
ATAGGCGATTCGGGGTTTCGGCGCGTCAAGCGCGTCGGGCACGCTCATCGCCATCTTGAGGACGGCGCCGATCGGCTGCATGGCGTAGTTCGCCACCCATTCGACGAACTTGAGGGTTTGTCCGCTCAACGGCGGGCAATCGTGGGGCGCGATGACGGTCTTGATGCGGCCGGCCTCGATGTCGCCGGCGCCCGGCCCCCAGACCACGCCGGAACATTCTCTGTTGCCCAGCGGCACCCGCACGATATCGCCGGCGCCGAGCGTCAGCTCGTCCGGTACGCGGTAATCGTAGCCGTCGCCCAGAGGCAGCGGCAGGCGCACGGAAACCAGTGCACCGGCGGCGAAAGTCTCGGGAGCGTCTTCGGAAGGCGGGGGTGGGGAGACGGGCATGAACGCGCCTGGGGCTCCGGAAAATCGTTTTGTCGGCCTGATACGGGTATAATAGGGCGATTCGCGGATGCAAGTCCCGCGCGTTGCTGGATAAGGAAACTTGAGCGATGAGCAATCCGGGCGACCCGCTGGCCCAGCCGGCGTCGGCCGAGGGCGAACTCGACGACGACGCAGTGCTCGCGTTCCTCGAGCGCAATCCCGATTTCCTGGCGCGTCATCCAGACGCGCTCGCCGGCATGCTGGCGCCGGGCCGCTGGTCCGGCGACGGCGTCGTCGACATGCAGCAGTACCTGCTCAACCGTCGCAGCCAGGAAATGGCCGAACTGCGCGATTCCGCCGAACACGTGATCGAGACCAGCCGGTCCAACATGTCGGTGCAGATGCGCACCCATGCCGCCGTGATCAGCCTGCTCGGCGCGTCGACCTGGGACGACTTGTTGCATGTCGTCACCCATGACTGGCCGTTGCTGCTCGACGTTGACGCCGTTTCGCTCGGTTTCGAGGCCGCCGGGCCGGCGCAGCCGCGCCTCATGGAAAACGACATCCACCGCCTGGGAGCGGGTTACGTCGAGACCATTTTCGAAGGCTGTCTCGAAGTCCGTCTTTACCGCCAGATTGCCGATGACGGCACGCTGTTCGGCGGCGCCGCGGGCATCGTGCGCTCGGCGGCATTGGCGCGCATCCATCCGGGGCACGATTGGCCGGCCGGCGTGCTGGGGCTCGGCGCGCGTGACGTCGCGTTCCATCCGGGCCAGGGCACCGAGCTGATCAGTTTCCTCTGCCGGGTATTGGAATCCTGCCTGGCACGCGTCATCGCGGCGGAAGATGTCGGCGCGGGCGGGCGCGGTTGAGCCGGGCCATCGTCGAACCCGGCCTGGCCGCCGCCGTCCAGCACTATTGGGATTGGCTCCGCCATGAACGGCGGGCGTCCGAACACACGGTTTCCTCCTACGGCCACGATCTCGATGCCTTCTTCAATTTCCTCACCGGTCATCTCGGTTACGCGCCGGGAACCGACGACCTCGCCAACCTTGGCGCCTCGGATTTCCGGGCGTTTCTCTCCGATCGCGCGCAGCAGGGGCTCGAGAAATCCTCTATCGCGCGCGCGGTCTCGACGCTCCGGGGCTTCTTTCGGTTCGCCGAGAAGCGCGAGCTTTTCACCAACGCCGCCATCCGAGCGCTGCGCTCGCCGAAGCAGCCGCGCGCGATCCCCAAGGCGCTGACCGAAACGGACGCCTGCAAGGCGCTCGACCTGGCCGAGGAATTGGCGATGGAGCCCTGGATCGGGCTTCGCGACAAGGCGCTGTTCTCGCTGCTCTACGGTTGCGGGCTGCGAATCGGCGAGGCCCTGGCGCTCAACCGCGACCAAATCTCGGCGGCGGCGCCGACGGCCGGGCGCAGCGGTACGCTCCGCGTGCTCGGCAAGGGCTCGAAGGAGCGCATCGTGCCGGTGCTGGCGGCGGTGACGGACGCGGTGCGTGCCTATCTCGACGCCTGTCCGTTCGACCCGGAACCGGACGGACCGCTGTTCCTGGGCAAGCGCGGCAAGCGCCTGAACGCGGCCATGGCGCAGCGACAGATGCGCCGGGTGCGCGCCGAGCTCGGCCTGCCGGAAAGCGCCACGCCGCATGCCATGCGCCATAGTTTCGCCACCCATCTGCTCGCCGGCGGCGGCGACTTGCGGACCATTCAGGAATTGCTCGGCCATGCCTCGCTGTCGACCACGCAGCGCTATGCCGATGTCGACAAGAACCGCCTGCAGGCGGTCTACGAAATGGCGCATCCGCGCTCCCGGCGCTAAGGGCCGGCGCCGGCCTTACTTGATCTCGACCTCGACGAAGACGAACTCGAAGTCGTTGGCGTTGATGACGTCGTGCTCGACGCCGGCACCACGGAAATAGGGTGATCCCTCGGTCAACTCCGCGAAGTGTTCCTTGCCTTGGGCGTCGACCATCTTGAGCGTGCCGGTGGTGCGCGGCACCACCACGTAGTCGAGCTCGTGGCGGTGAAAACCGGTCGCCGCCCCCGGCGCGAAACGCCATTCGGCGACGCGCACCCTGTCGTTGTCGACCAGCAGCTTTGATGTGGCCAGTTCGGTCATGGCGAATGCTCCATGTCTCGGTTACGCCCAGCATGGCTTGGCCGGGGTGGCGTTGCACAGGTCCAGTTCTGGAATTTGTTCGGGTCAGCGCCGGCCAAGGAAGTAGAGGCAGACCGGCCCAAGCGCGGCGACGGCGCCGGAGACCGATAGCGCCCACACCCAGGACGTCACCGTGCCGCCGCCGAGGCCGGCGGGGCTGGTCAGGTCGAGCACCGCGCCGAATACCAAGGGTCCCAGGAAGGCGCCGGTGAAGCCAATGCAGGAATGGACGGCCAGCGTCGCGCCCTTGTAGCCCTTGGGCGCTTCCGCCACGGCGCCGGCGGTGATCGAGGACGAATCGCCGGTGACGAAGAAGCCGTAGAAGACGACGGCCACGGTCAGCAGCCAGAGCGGCGCTTCCGCCAGGAATCCCATGCCGGTGGCGAAGATCGCCGACGACCACATGATCAGCGTGATCGCCTTGCGCCGGCCGATGCGCCGGGAAATCTCGTTGCCAATGACGCTCGCCGGCGTGCCGACGATGTTGGTGGCGGCGGCGATGGTGGTGGCGGCGACGATCAGGCTTTCGCCGGGATGGCGCGTGGCGGCGAAGGCGAGGAAGGCGACGATCCAGGAGCGGAAGGCGAACAGCTCGAAATTGTGCACCGTGTAGGCGAGCACGTAGCCCATGGCCGCGCGGCAACGAAACACCGGGCGAAAATCCAGGAGGTGCGTGTCCGGCGCCTGGGCCGGCGGCGCGCCGTCGCGCGGCAACAGCAGCGCCATCGACAGCAGGGCTGCCAGCGGCCCGAGGCCGAGGATCAGGAACGTCGTCTGCCAGCCCCAGTGCGAAGCCAGCTCGCCGGTGATGAAGTAGGAGATCGAGGTGCCGAGCCCGAAGCTCGAGGTATAGAAGGCGACCGAGCGGCTGTGATCGGCGCCGGGCCGCACCCGCTCCAACAGGTCGGTCAGCAGTTTCAGGCCCGGCATGTAGGTGCCGGCGAGGCCGATGCCGCTCAGGAACCGGAGCACCATGGCGCTCCAGAAGCCCTCCGCGAGCAGCCCGAAACCGAAGGTCGCCAGCGTCGCCAACGTCATGCCGGCGAAATAGATGCGATGCGCCGGCTGGCGGTCGGTCAGGCTGACCAGGATCGGGACGGCGCCGAGATAGCCGAGATAGTAGATGCCGTTGATCCAGCCGGCGTCGGTCTTGGTCAGCGACCATTCCGCCAGGAACGACGGCAGCAGCGCCGGAAACGCCGCCAGGGTCAGCATGCTCAGCACTTCCGCCGAGCATACCGCCGTGACGATGGCGGTCGAACTTCGGCTCTTGGTCATCCTGCGTAGAGTTGGAAGGCGATCCCGGCGATGGTGGCGCCACTGACGGCGAGGGCGACGTACCAGGTGAACAGCGGCAGTCGGACCAGGGCGAAGACGGCGACGGCGGCCGGCATGCTGGTGACCGCGCCGGCGACCAGGAACGCCATGCCGGCGCCCGGCTGCACGCCCATGTCGAGCAAGCCCTGGATCAGCGGCAGCGCGGCGAAGCCGTTGAGATAGGCCGGCACGCCGGCCGAAACCGCGAGCGGGATCGCCCAGATGCTGTCCGCGCCGACCAGCCCGGCGATGGTTTCGGCCGGCACGTAGGCGATCATCAGGCTTTCCAGCAGGAAGGCGAGCGCCAGCCATTTCAGCAGGAAGAACGAGGTGTCGAGAAACTCGGCGCCGAAGGCTTGGCGGCGTTCGGGTGCGTTCCAGACCCGCCAGTCGACTTCGGCCGGCTTGGCGACGCTTTTCTTGGCGCAGCAGCTCGGGCTCGCCTCGGGCCGGAGCGGATTGGCGAACGCGCCCTTGGCCATGGCGAGGCGGGTGAGGAAGCCGCCATAGAGGCCGATGGCGACGGCGGTGATGGTGAGCGCCACGGCGAATTCGAGGCCGAGCGTGCCGGTGGCGAGGAAAAACTTCGCCGGGTCCATCAGCGGCGAGGCGAGCCAGAACGCCATCACCGCGGGCACCGGCACACCGATGGCAAGCAGTGCCGTGATCAGCGGGATGACGCCGCAAGAGCAGAACGGCGAAAGCCCGCCGAACAGCGCGGCGGTGAAGATCATGGCGGTCAGCCGGCCCTCAAAGACCTTGGCGATCAGCCCGTCGGCGCCGCTCGCCTTGGCGTACGCGGCGATGGCGATGGCGGCGGCGAGATAGGGGGCGATCTCGACCAGTTGGTTGAGGGTGAGCACCAGACTGGTCTTGGCCTGCGTCGGCACGATCAGTGCCAGGGCCAGGAAAATCCCGGCGATCGCGAGCCAGGCGCGTTCGATGCGCACCAGGCGTTGGCCGAAGTTCGAAACCGTCAGTACCAGATTGGTCATCTTCGCCGTCCTGCCATAAAGCGTGGTCGCGGCAACGGTGCCGCGTATATATTTCCAATAATCTAGAAATATGGAATTGTCAAGGATGCCGTCGGCTGCGCCGGCTTTCGCCGGGGCGCGGACCGCAACGGCAGCCTAGATGTGGATGGCGCGTCCGCCGGCGGCGAGCGCGGCTTCCTTGACCGCTTCCGGCAGGCCGGGGTGGCCGTGGCAGATGCGTGCGATGTCTTCGGCGGAACCGCCGAACTCCATGACGTTGACCACTTCCTGGATCAGGTCGCCGGCGGCCGGGCCGACGATGTGGCAGCCGAGCACCTTGTCGGTCACCTTGTCGGAGAGGATTTTCACGAAGCCCTCGGCATCGGCGTTGCAGCGCGCGCGGCTGTTGGCCGAGAACGGAAACTTGCCGACGGCATACTCGACGCCGTCCTTCTTGAGCTGTTCCTCGGTCTTGCCGACGGCGGCCACTTCCGGGTGGGTGTAGACGATGCTCGGAATGGCATTGTAGTCGATGTGGCCGCTCTCGCCGGCCATGATCTCGGCGCAAACGACGCCCTCGTCCTCGGCCTTGTGCGCCAGCATGACGCCGCCGATGACGTCGCCGATGGCGAAAATGCCTTCGACGTTGGTCTGGAAATCCTCGTCGACCGGGATGAAGCCGCGTTCATTAACGGTGACGCCGACCTTCTCCAGGCCGAGCCCTTCGGTGTAGGGGCGCCGGCCGATGGCGACCAGCACGACATCGGCCTTGAGCGTTTCCGCCTTGCCGCCATCGCGTGGTTCCATGGTCAGGGCGACGCCGTCCTTGCAGGCCTTGGCGCCGGTCACCTTGGTCGCCATCTTGAAGTTCATGCCCTGCTTCTTGAGGGTGCGCTGCATCTGCTTGGAGACTTCGCCGTCCATGCCGGGCAGCGCCACGTCGAGGAACTCGATCACGGTGACTTCCGCGCCGAGCCGGCGCCAGACCGAACCGAGCTCGAGGCCGATCACGCCGGCGCCGATGACGGCCATGGTCTTCGGCACCTGCGTCAGCGCCAGCGCGCCGGTCGAAGAGAAGATCTGTTTCTCGTCGATGGAGACGCCCTTGAGCGGCGTCACGTCGGAGCCGGTGGCGACGATGATGTTGGCGGTCTTGAGCACCTGCTTCTTGGCGCCCTTCTCGCTTGGCGTCACGGCCACCTCGCCGACGGCTGTGATCTGGCCGGCGCCGACCAGGTAGTCGATCTTGTTCTTCTTCATCAGGAACTCGATGCCCTTGGTCAGGTCGTCGACGACCTTGTCCTTGCGGCCGAGCATGGCACCGAGATCGACCGCCAGGCCGGAGACCTAGATGCCGTGATGCGCGAATTCGTCCTTCGCCATCTCGTAGTGATGCGACGACTGCAACAGCGCCTTCGACGGAATGCAGCCGACGTTGAGGCAGGTGCCGCCCAGCTTGCCGCGCTTTTCCACCACGGCCGTCTTGAGGCCCAGTTGCGCGGCGCGGATCGCCGCTACGTATCCGCCGGGACCGCCGCCGATGACGACGACATCGTATGCTTCGCTCATGGTCGTTACCTTCTACTTGTCGGCCGGAATGCCGGATCAGACGTCCAGCATGATGCGCTGCGGATCCTCGATGCACTCCCTCATGCGCACCAGGAACGAAACCGCCTCGCGTCCATCGACGATCCTATGATCATAAGATAGGGCGAGGTACATCATCGGCCGGATCACGATCTCGTCACCGACCACCATCGGCCGCTTCTGGATCTTGTGCATGCCGAGGATGGCCGATTGGGGGACGTTCAGGATCGGCATCGAGTTGAGCGAACCGAACACGCCGCCGTTGGAGATGGTGAAGGTGCCGCCCATCATCTCGTCCATGCCGAGCTTGCCGTCACGGGCACGCCGGCCGAAGTCGGAGATGGCCGACTCGATTTCGGCAAAACGCATCTGCTCGGCGTCCTTGATCACCGGCACGACGAGGCCGTTCGGCGTGCCGACGGCGACACCGATGTTGTAGTAGTTCTTGTAGATGATCTCGTCGCCGTAGATCTCGGCGTTGACCGCCGGCCATTCCTTGAGCGCGATGCAGGCGGCGCGCACGAAATACGACATGAAGCCGAGCCGGACGCCGTGCTTCTTCTCGAAGGCGTCCTTGTAGGTGTTGCGCAGTTCCATGGCCGCGCCCATGTCGACTTCGTTCCAGGTCGTCAGCATGGCCGCGGTGTTCTGGGCTTCCTTGAGACGGCCGGCGATGACCTTGCGGAGCTTGGTCATGCGCACGCGTTCCTCGCGCGGATTGTCGGGACGCGGCGGCAGCGCCGTGGCGGAAGCGAAGGCGGGGGCCGCCGGCGCAGTCGCCGCTGCGGGAGCGGCCGTGCGTTTCGCCGTACCGGCCGCGATGGCGGCCAGAACGTCGCCCTTGGTCAGCCGGCCGTCCTTGCCGCTGGCGGCGATGCGTGCCGGATCGAGGTTGTTGTCGTCGACCAGCTTACGCACGGCCGGCGACAGCGGGCCCTCGGCCGCCGGCGCGGCGGCAGCGGGTGGCGGGGCAGGTGCCGGCGCTGGAGCCGGAGCGGCCGCCGGGGCAGGCACGGCCGCCGAAGCAGGGGCCGGAGCCGGTGCAGGTGCGGGCGCTGGGGCCGGTGCAGGCGCCGGCGCGAATGCCGCCGCCGTGGCGGTCTCGTCGAGCACGCCGAGCAGCCCGCCCACCGCGATGTCGGTGCCGGTATCGGCGGCGATGGAGAGCAACA